>JAUWIQ010000137.1 GCA_030605285.1 Planctomycetota bacterium | reverse complement strand
GATCGCAACGTTACGACGATAGCCACTGGGCCCGAACGCACCATCTTCCTCTTGTCGGGTGGCGAGAAAATCGAGCCCCCTGCGAATCGCCTGGTCCGTGCGAGGCGTGATCAGATCTGCCGCCGACTTTTCCGGGTCCGGTGCCGCAGACAAGATGCCTGCTGGAAAAAGGCTGGAGCCACCCACGACCAAGGAGCGAACCAAAAAGCCTCTTCGGGACAGATTTTGCGGCAAGAAGGGGTTCATTATTTCGTCGGATTCTGTTTCTCGGCATCTTCCGCGAGGCGGCGGAAATATTTTTCTACCGCGATATCATGGCCGGGCATTACCTGATCGGCGGACCCTTGCCGTAATCGTTCGCGATCTTTTGCAGGCAGATGTCCCCAGATCTCTTTTAGGACCTCCGCCAATTCCACAAGATTTACGCGGGGCGCCGCCTTTCCCAATCGTTGCGTACTGTCACGCGATGGTTCGCCCTTGTCTTCTTGCAGTTGGGCCGCTTTGCCTTGCTGTGCAACCGGTTGTTTTACCAGAGAGCGATTACTCTTCTGCTGTTGTTGCTGCGAGTTGCTGGGACTGCCAGACGCAGATTGCTGTTGGGACTGTTCGTTTAACTGTTTGAGAAGTGCATTCAATTCCTGGACGATTTTCTGTTGGAGTTGCTCGGTTTTCGGATTTCCCTGCGAGGCCTTTTCTTGGAGAAGTTTTTCTGCCCAGCGCATTTTCTCCCCGATTTGTGTTACCGGGTTGCTGGCGCCTTCAGTACCTTTGTCGGATCGCGTTTTGTGGTCCTCCAGTGGATTGCTCTCGGTAGCCGGTGCTAAATCGGGTAGCAAGTCCTGGAGCGCATCTTCCCTCTGCGCATCGGTGGCCGGGGCCGATGCTTCTGCTCCACACACTAGAAAATCGATCTTATCCAACGGAATCAGGACCGTCAGACCGATGAAAATGAACGGCCTAATTTTCCGTTTTGAGAGAGTCAACATAATTCCTTCACCATTTTCCCTGAGGGGACCTCCACCTGCGTCGGCGGTTACTCCTGACGCGATCGATTTTCCGCTGGCTGCTTCTGGGACTCCTCAGTTATATCCTGTTGCTCGGAACGCAGCAGATCGAACGTCGCGTCTGCCAATCGCCCCTGTTCCTCGGCCAGATGGATACGTTCCTCGAGTAGTCCCCGGATGTCATGCCCACGGGCCTCGCGCTCGTCGATTTCGGCCTGATTGCCGGCGACCCGTTGGTTCAAATCCTCTTGAAGCAGTTTCAAGAGTTTAAGCTCTGTAAGTGACCGCTGTTTGCCCTGAGGTTGGTTTCCGCCCCCCTGCCCTCCCCCTGCGCCGCCCCCTTGGTTTTTCTTGGGGGCGCTTTGTTTTTCTCTGGCGAGGGCTCGTTTCATCAGAGTCAACGTGCCGATCGCTTCCTGCTGCATGCGTTGCGTTCGCTCGCTGGTGCGAAACGCGCCAAGGTCTTCGAAAGCCTGCTGCATTTTTTCCGCCACATTCTCCATGGTACGTTGAAATATTTCGGCGGCGGTGAGTTCCCCGGCGATTGCCGAAGTATTGTCTCGTAACTGCAACTGCTGCTGGGCGAGTTCGATGGCCTGCCCTTTTTGGCTGCGGTTTAGTCGCTGCTGGTTGTCGCGCAGCTGATCGAGTCCAGCAGTTTCCCTCTGCAACGCGCGCTGCCGATCAATCAGCGACCGGATGTGATCCGGGAGCTGGGCCATTTGCTCATCAAGCCGTTCGGCTTCTGCTTGTTGACGAGTTTTGGCGAGCTGCTCGCGCGCCTGCTCGAGTTTCGATTGAGCCTGTTCGGCCTGTTGCTGGGCAGAGCCGGTATCCCCCGCTTGCGCGGATTGGCCGGATTGCGCAACACGTTCAGCCGCGTTGCTTACGCTCTGGGACGCTTCTTGGGCCCGCAAACGCTGCAACGCATTTGCCATCGATCCCATTTGGGAATGGAGTTGCTCACGTTTCGGCGCCAAGCGATTCAGTGCTTGCTTGCGTAGGTTGGTATCATTCTGCTTGGCGGCTTGCTGAAGTTTCTTTTTAAGCCGTTCGTGATTCTGGGTCAGTTCGCTAAGTTGAGATTCGGCCTCGCGCAACTTTTCGACAAGTCGTGCGAGTTCCGGTTCGCCACGATTTTTCAGAATGTCGCTCATCTCCGCCAGTTGCTTACCCGCCTCCTGTTGGCGTGAGAGTGCCTGGCCGATCTGATTGTGATCGACATTCTGGCTGGCGGACCGCATCTCATTTCCAATTGCCATCTCATGCGCATGCCGGATAGAATTTGCAATCGAGGCGGCGACGATCGGATCGGTCTGGCCAAGTATTTGTTCGGTCTGCTGCATCTCCTCGAGCATGCGGTCCACATTGCGGGCAAGTTCCCGTTGCCGTTCGGCAATCTTTTTCAAATCGGCCCGCTGCTGCGGCTCAAGATTTCTCAAATCGCGACCCAGCGTGGCGTCTCCCGTTGCCCTGGTCTGGTCACGAATCTTCCGTTGCTTGTTTTCTAAGGACGCCAAGTCGCGAATCATTCGACGGTACTGGTCCCATTGCCGTAGAGCCTTCAGGGAATGTTCCAGGGCAGCAATGACCTGCTCTTGATGTCCCCCGGCTTTTTCCAGCGCATCGCCTGTCCTGCTCTGTTGTCTTGTGGTTCGTTTTGTTTGGTGAGGTGCTTCCGCAGGATCGTGCGTTTCTGGTTGCGGTTCCCCTGAATTTTTCGAATTAGTTTGTTCCCCCCGGGGCAAATCGGCCTGTAAAAACTTACGCGCTTTTGTCAACTCCTGCTCGAGGGATCCCAGATGATCGGTTTCCACGCCCTGCAGTACGGCTGCGAGCATTCCAAGTTGGCGGGCCATCTCGGGTCGGCGAATGTTGTTGTTTTTCAATTCCGCGAGAAGTGCGTCCGCCTTTTGCAAAATACTGTCGTTATTACCGACAAGTGCCTGTCGCACCTCACGTTCTGTCAACTCAATCCCACGTAGTTGGTGCAATGCCTTCTCATCGAGGTGTCCTACTTCACCCAGCTGAATTTCCAGACCACGGGTATTGCTGTGAGAATCCTTCTCGCGCCCCACCACGCGTGACAACTCGGCTAGCAGGGCTCTCTGGTGGATTGCCAATTGCTCCGCAAGTTCCTGTTTCGTGACAATCGTGATGCGATGGAGCGGTGCGCTCTTGCCCTCAGCAGGCTGGTAGTCGTGTGCCGAGGCCCAATAAGTAATCTCGGTCCCGGGCGGGAGGTTCAGCGGCGCGAGTTCCCATTCGTATTGGTCGATGCGACGATCCCCGCGCGCCAGATGCGCCTCCAGTCCCTCTGCGGAGAGTTGGGGCGCACGGTTGGGACCGCGAAAAAGTGCAATCACTTGAGCGCCTGTCGCTACCGCATCACCGCGAGTGTAGTGAAGCGAGACATCGCGGATGGTGAGTCCGTCCTTGGTCAATACCCGTACCGGCACGGTGGCATCCGGACTGCTTTGAATTTGGGGGCTGGGGGTTTCAATGCTCACAAACGGAGGCTCGTCGGTAAGCCCCCGTACTTGCCAGTGGTCCTGCTGGCCTCCTTCAATCCCAAATTGATCGATCAAGGTGAAGGAGTAATCCCCTGATTCTTTCAGGACCCAGGGAGCGGCGGAGGCGTTCGCGAGGCTGATTTGCAGACCCTCGATGTTGAGTGGCTTGGAAACGCCTGTTTCTGTTTGGAGCATCGCCGACTCGAGGGGTTTGTTGACGTGAGCGGTCAATTGGATGGTACTCCCCACAAGTCCCACGATATACCCCGAACCCTTGCTTGCCGGCCATTGGGTGTAGGCGGGTGGTTGCAGCTCAACTTGGGGGGCATCTGCGCGCGCTGACTCGACGACTTCCAGGGGGTGCCAGGGCGTTTCGTCATCTCCGCCGACCGCACGAAAAGAAAACGATTGCCGTACGTTTTTGCGTTGGGCCACCAGGATGCCATCGACAGAACGCATGGGCTCCTGGAGCAACTGCATTCCCAGATTCGCGGCAAATCGATATTCGATTACGACGTTTTCCGGGAGGTTATTTTTCTGATCCACGACTTCTACCTCAAACAGCCCGCCGGAGGGGATGTGGGTGGGAGGATTACGAAAAACAAGTTGATTGATTTGTGGCCAGACCGTATTCCCAAAGGGATTGGTTAGCCGCGCCAAGGCGATCCCCGAACCTGTCGGGAGACAGAAGGCAATCAGCAGCACAGCGATCAGACCCGCCAGTGCGCCTCCCGCTGCCGTAACCGCTGGACGGTAACGGACTACCTCACCGAGGGGAACCTGCTCCAAATCTTCAGTCGCCTCCTCAATCACGGCCTCTCGCAGCGCGGCGGATCCCGCCAGCAGGTCCTCTTCTTTTTGATTTGAAAATTCAATCGCGCTGGCAACCTTGTTGTGGAGCTTGGGAAAACGGTCCTGGATGCGTTGGGCAACATCGACGTCTGTGAACTGGCGTCTCAGGGGTGCGAGAAAGAAGCGGAAAGCGATCAGAAGAATTGCCAGCAGAAATGACAGACTCAGCGTGATTCGCGATAGCCGATCATCCAGCTGCAAATAGAAATCAAGCAGTCCGGTGATTAACAGTGCCCCGATCCCAACCACCAGACCCCAGCCCACTCCGTGAAGAATCAAAGTCCAGCGGGCTTGCCTGCGGACCCCCACGATTTTATTGCGAAGCGAGTCATGCATCTCGGAATCTCTCATGCCACAGAAATATCCCTTTGCCAGCCCTACTATTCTATCCTATCCGGGTGCGGGGAGAGAGACACCTTCCGCTCCGAGTCGTCTCGGCTGGGAGATGCGGAGACTGTCAGTAGGACGTCCATCGCCTGATCTTGGTTCCGGAAATTTTGACTTGTTCCCGCTGCGATCCCGGCCCGTGAGATCCGCAGGGAGCCAGCTTCTAGTGTTCCACGTGCGGCCAGTACTTGTCGAATTCAAAGTCGGGACTATTGTCCAGATCGTGACAACGGACACAGACATTGATGCGGGCTTGTTCGAGTGTGAGCCGCATTCCAGTTCGTAGCTCAGCCAATTTGGCATCGTCCACATCGAGGTCGCCATTTTCAGCGGCCACATGTTCAGCACCCCCACCGTGACAATTTTCGCAGCCGTTGCCTACAAGATGCGGAGTCTTGGTCAGGCTCTCGTAGCCGTGGGTGAAGGGATAGTATTCCTGGGGCTCCCAGCCCGTGACGTGGCAACTGAGACATTCCGGATCAAACTGCCGTGGGATGGGAAGGTGTGTGAGTGTTTCCGTAGCGTGGGCATGGGGCGTTTCTTCCCAGATTTCGTACTCGTCGGTATGGCATTCCGCACAGGTTTGGCTCCCCACAAACCGGCGGCCCGAGGGATGAGGATTCGCCCGCAGTCCCAAACCCGCCAGGCCTTGTTGCTGGAGTTGGTCCTGGTAGGCAGCCAGCATCGCGTCGATCGATTTGGAATTGGGAAATCGTCCATCGAGTGGAACACGCTGATAGAGGAAGTGTTGCTGTGGGTTGTTGTCGATGCCCAACACCCCCAGATACATGCCTTTATGCCCAAGTTCGATCAAGCGGGTGGGTGTTCCCCGTACGACCTCGAGTTGCGGCGGCGGTGGATCGCTATCGCCCGCTACGACAACAAAATTAAATGCCGAAAATTCCTTCGCCAGCGTACGTGCTTCCTCGAGGGATGCATTTGCAAGCAGGATCAAGAGATCGCATTTTTCCGCTTTCAATTGTTTGACGACCGTTGGGAGTGCATCAGCAGGTGTCTGATACTGAAAATCTGCGTTTTGCAGGTCGCCACCAAAATCCTCTCCCAGCACTTGGGTGACACCGATTCGCAGGCCGCCTGCTTCGATCACACGAAAGCGCGTGGTGAGGCCGAAATCATCATCGAAAATGGAGCGCACATTTGCTGAGACAAATGGGGAAGGCTCATCCTGCGTGAGTTGAGCCAATAGGATTTCGGTGGGTAATTGCAGATCACG
>JAUWIQ010000489.1 GCA_030605285.1 Planctomycetota bacterium | reverse complement strand
CATCGACACCTGCTGCATGCAGAAGATTTACATCGGTTCGCGTTCGGATCCCACTCTCGCTGACTACAATACAATGATCGGGGATTGCCTTTCGCAGTTCGAGGGTATGATTGAGGTCGGTTTCAAACGTGTGGAGATCGCGATTATTGATGCCGATCAGCGTGGCACCCGTATCCAGTACCCGTTGGAGGTTTTCTGGTTCATAGAGTTCCACCAGAGGCGTCATGCCCAGTTCCAAACTACGGCTATAAAGTTCACACAAATGCGGGTCATCCAGGCATTCTGCAATCAGAAGCACAGCATCCGCCCCGGCAATCCGTGCTTCAAGTAACTGGTATTCCTCTAGGATAAAATCCTTGCGTAGCAGTGGCAGGTCCACGACACTGCGGATGTCGTTCAGGTAGGAAAGGTGGCCCTGAAAATAAGGCTCATCCGTCAACACACTGAGACAGGTGGCGCCATGATCTGCGTACATTACGGCAATTTCTACGGGGTCGAAATTGCTGCGGATAATACCCGCTGAAGGGCTTGCCTTCTTAATTTCGGCAATCAGGCTTACCGGTTTTCCGGAAGCAATTTTTAAATAAAAATCCCGCACCGGCGGCGCGTCTTTGAGAGCAGATCGCAATTCGTTTTCAGGATGTGCCTGCCTTGCAACCTGTATCTCCTCGCGTTTTGTGGCGACAATGGTTTCCAATATTGTTGACATGATAATAACGCTTGGCTGCATTGAGACTACACGGTACGAAAAATCCCAATTCTTTCCACAGAGAACAGCTCGCTTCGAAATCCCACAATTTCTTTTGGGGATTGCGCCTTCCCCACGTCCAGAATATTACCCCACAGCTTTAATGTTTAAAATGCCTTCGGGCGGTGAAGATCATCGGTAGTTGATGGCGGTTGCAGGCAGCGATCACTTCGTTGTCACGACGAGACCCCCCTGGTTGTACGATAGCGGTTACTCCGTTTGTCGCGGCGCTATCGATCGAATCGGCAAATGGGAAGAAGGCATCACTTGCCAAAACGCAGCCCTTTGCCCGCTTCGCTGCTTTGTGAAGTGCAAGATCGACCGCATCAATTCGGCTCATCTGCCCTGCACCAGTACCCAGCAGTGTTTCATTTTTGGAAAGCACAATCGCGTTCGATTTCACATGCCGCACGACCATCCAAGCAAAGCGCAAGTCTTGTAACTGGCTTTCGCTTGGCTTGCAATCAGTAACCACTGACCATTCATTGTAGTTGTCCTGGTCGGAATCGATTTCCTGAACGAGCAACCCGCCCTCGAGATGTCGATATTCCATGCGGTTGAAATGCTGATGATCCAGGCAACCGACCTCCATCAGCCGGACATTGCTTTTCCATTTAGGGCGTGTAGTCAGAATCTTCACGGCAGCGGGACTGAATGAAGGAGCAACGATCGCCTCAATAAATTTATCGGGCTCCACTAGGAATTCTGCAGTCGGTTCATCCACCGTCTGATTAAATCCCAATGCAGAACCAAAGGCGCTCTGGGGATCCCCTGCAAAGGCATTACGAGCAGCAGTTACGAGAGATGCCGCAGAAGAAGCACCACAAGGATTATGGTGTTTCACAACAACCGCAGCCGACGCTGGAAGCATGCGTACAATGGCAAGCGCCCTATCAAGATCCAGAAGGTTATTGTAGGAGAGTTCCTTGCCATTAATTTGCACGGCATCCACAAGGCATGGCCCCACCAAATTGGGATGGCGATAGAGACGTGCTTCCTGGTGAGGATTTTCACCATAGCGAAGCACTGCTTTGCATTCCAGGGAAAGATCAAGTCTGTCGGGAAGCACTGACTTGATCTTTGTATTCATAAAGGTGCTGGAAAAATATTCGGCAATGGCACGATCATAGCGGGCCGTTCGAGCAAAGGCTGCTGCTGCCAATCGTTGCCTGAACTCCAAAGTAGTCGAACCCGCCCGCTGAACTTGGCCCAGGACTTCCGCATATTGAGTGGGGTCGGTGACGATGGTAGTGTACTCGTGGTTTTTCGCGGCTCCGCGAATCATAGTAGGCCCGCCGATATCAATGTTCTCAATCGCCAATTCGACGGTGGCTTCTCCAGCGGCAACCGTATCCTCAAAAGGATAGAGATTGCCGATGACCAGTGGGATGACCAGCATTTCATATTGTGTCAGCGCCTCCATGTCGTCGGGTCGATTGTGGCGAGCGAGGATCCCACCGTGTACTTTGGGATGCAGTGTCTTAAGGCGACCATCCATCATTTCCGGAAAGCCGGTGTAAGCGGAGATGTCGCGGACCGCGATGCCAGCGTCTTGTAGGTGTCGTTTGGTGCCCCCCGTACTAAGTAATTCAACACCGGAGGCAACGAGTGCTTGGGAAAATTCAATAATTCCTTGTTTGTTGCTGACGCTGATGATGGCACGCTCGATAGCTGGATCGGACATGGGACTACGAGGTTTGTTTAGGGAAAGGGATTCTTTACTGGAAGACCCATGGTTTACGCCGGAGACTGCCAGAGCGTCAAGAGGCGGGGTGAGAGAGGGCGACGGGCTTGGT
>JAUWIQ010000066.1 GCA_030605285.1 Planctomycetota bacterium | reverse complement strand
CGGACCTGATCGGACATGGGTAGGATGTCCGTCGTAGCATAACGGTTGAGATCGATACTGTACCCGGCATACATACTTTCATTATCTCCGCTGTCGATACCATTCGGGTAGTAGTCTTTGTAAAGGTATTTTTCTGCGGCCAGCAGCGTCTTGGTCTTCCCATCCACAAGATGTTTTTCACGAACGGAGCTGCGGAGATAACTGACTCCGTTGTAATCCCGCGTTTCCTCCCAGTTGTATTCCTGGGCATCTTCTACCGAATCGGGACCGAAGATGGGGAGGTTGCCGATAAAACTTCCCGCATTGATGGCATAACAGGCCCTCGCCACCTGATCGACCGTAGCGGCGTTGTTGGCATTGCGTATATGCGCCCCAGCTCCGAAGATAGGCCAGACTTGCGCGGGGCGACGCGTGGGACACGTAAAAACGCCAATGGGTGTTTGCACGCGTTGTGCGTTGGCGTTGAGGCGTTCTGCTTCGCTCAAGCCACTTCCCATCTCATGGAGTGCTTCCTGCTCGAGGAACGGCAGGAGATTGTAGATCCATCCGCCCGGCTGATTCTGGCCATGCCCCATCTCGGGGCTGCCAACCCAAGCGGCACCCCAACCACCGGACGGATATTCATTGAAGGTGTCAACATGGACCAGTGTGGCAATTCCGATTTGCCGTAAGTTGTTCGAACATTGACTCCGGCGTGCTGCTTCTCGCACCGAGTTGATCGCAGGGAATAGAATCGCGCCCAAGATTCCGACGATAGCGATCACAACTAAGAGTTCGACCAGGGTAAAAGCTGGATGTCGAGTGGGTGCGTTGCTGATATTCATTGGCTGTCCTGACGGAGGATTTGCAGCGGGATTGTAGTTTATTGCTTGCCTTTTACCTTAGCGGCCCACTTGATTCCTTCATAAATATGTTGTTTCGCAAAATCTGTATTGAGTGAACGCAGGTCATGCCCGAGCTCGGTATAAAAAAAGCGACCACCCTGCAGCTCGCGAGTCCAGGCAATAGGGTGATCGGCACCCATCGCTTTGCCACCCCGTTCTTTAAAATATTTTCGGACCGGTTCGTAGGTGTTTTCATCCACACGCAGTAAAACCTGCGCGCCTTCGAGCCCCGTCACAGACTCCGTGTGGTTGGTCCAATCTGCGGAATACCAGAAGTCTTTTCCAAATCCTTTGACCGTGGGATGGTCCATTGCTCCGGGATCGACGAGTACTCGGGCTTTGAGAAATGTTGAGTCACTATCAAAATCGCAGCCCCCTAAGTTCAATAACCAGGGCCAGCCTTGTTGACGCACCAACGTCGCGTGCAAGGCGACAATCCCTTTGCCGCTCTTGTACCAGGTTTCGACCGACTTGCGTTCCGATTCTGGGATCACATCGGCCAGTTGGTTGGCATTGTTCAAAAGCAACACATCGTACTTGGCAAGCGCTGCCGGTTTTAGATCCCGGTAATGTTCTGTGACATCCACCTGAATCCCCCGTTTGGCACCTTCCAGAACAAGCCAGCGATTGATGGCGGGAATCTCAGGGTGGCGATAATTTCCGGTATTCGAGTAAGCCAAGACGCGCAGCGGATGCGATTTTGGTTTGGCATCCTCAGGGTCGTCGTGCCCCGGGCATGGATTTGTGGAAAGCCCGGCGAGAATCAACCAGGCAGCCATCATTCGTCGCCACATTTTGCGGGCTCCTGGAATGTCGAGATTCTGCAGCAAAGCACAGCGAAGATCTCTAGTTCAAACCCCCAACCCCTGGCGGCGCACCTGATTGCGAGTCCTAGGACACCACGCAATTCAATCTTAAACTCCCGCTGAAAATTGAACAACCTTAGTGTCTCGAAGAACCCCGTTCGGTCCTTGTTTCCACGAGCCTCCCTTGATTTCAATCGAGAAAAATCCCCCCTGGGGAGCCGGGCCGGCTGGGGTTTCGCAAACTCTCCCCTGGCACGCCTAGGCAGCTCCTCGGTGCTACCGAAGCGACTTTGCGGGTCGGCCCTGATTGGCCGACTGGAGTGATCCACCTGGATTTAGTCCCCATCGACTTCGATGGGAATGTCTCGCCTAAGTTCGTTCTCCGCGCCGGGCAATACAATGCGAAAACGGATCAGGAACTGCTGGGAACCCTTCGGGAGGTGGAGTTTTCCTTGCGCATAGTGGGCGGGTTCCTCTGCGGATTCCGGCTCGTAGACGGTGGCCACCTCCTGGCGAATCACTTCCGTTCCATCGGCTGAGACCAGGCTGTTGAATACCTTGGCATCGGCCACGGCTTCCCCGTCGCGCGTAATGGAAACCGCGGGCTCCACGAAGGAGGCTGCGTGCAAGTGTTTTCCATGATGCCCGAGCGCCAGCAAGAAACGTTCGTACTCAATGTTTTTCTCCACCCAGACCAAGGCATCATCTCCGTCGTGCGAATGCGCATGTCCACCCTGGTCCTGTGGCTGGTTACGCTCGTGGCATCCATAGACGAATGCTGTCACGAATAGAAGCAACACGGTCACCGGCAGTGGGGAATGCATGAGGTCGATCCGTCCGCGTTCGTTAATAGTAGGTAAGGTCGTCACGATTGAATTTCATCTCCGTGAAAAAAGTTGCTCCCTAACATCAGCTGGAGGTGATCGAAACTCGGGTGAAAAAAATCTCGTCGTCGGGGGTCTCGTTTTCGAACTCAATATTGGTATTTTTTGGATTCTGATGGAAGTAGCGTTCCAGCTCGGGATGGTACGTTTTCCCCAAGGTCGCCGTTGCGAGCGTATCGTGGGCCAGGAGCCGCTGCTCGAAGAGCAGCGCGGGTGAGCCTACAATCGAACGGCGTTTCGTATTTAAACGCGACTCATGGACTTCAAGCCTCCGGTGGAGCTGCCCACTAAAGCCTAGCTGTTCGCTCCAGAGGGCGATCTCCGCACTCGCCTTTTCATACTCACCGAGCTCGCGCAGACACATGAAGCGCGCGATCTGTGCGGTCGGCAGATCCAGCTCATCCAAATACTCGAGAGCCTGTGGATACATCCCGTGCAGAATCAGCAGCGTCGCTTTCAGAAGCTCGGCCGATGCCGCCGCGTAAGGCAATGGGCTGATGAGTGCCGAGGAAGGGAGATCGAGGTGGCGGGAAAGCACGTTCTCCACCGCTTCTCGGAGATAAGTCGGCGTAGAGATGTTCGATGTGTGGCGGCGGTAAATCGTTAACGGTGCATCCATGAAATGAAGCTTCTCGCCGCCGCGCAGCAACCGGCACCACAGCTCCCAATCTTCCCCCTTAAAATGCTCGAGATAGCCCTCGTAACGGCGGATGACCTCCGTCCGCATCATCACCGAGCTGTGGACAATGCGACAAAAGGCCAGCATGCTGCCGAGCGGGGCACCAGGAAAAAAATCAGGATTTCCGGAACGGCCGCACAGCCGTCGGTCCTCATCGATAACCATCGCGGAGGTGGCGACGAAAGAGATCTCCGGATCTCCTCGCATGACCGCCAACTGTTGCCGGATCTTGCCCGGCAGGAAAGCATCGTCATCGTCGAGAAAGCAGACGTACTTTGTGTCGACGTGCTGAAGTCCAGCATTACGCGAAGAGCCGCTCGATCCCTGGCCCGTCAAACGGACATATTTTACCTGGGGGGAGGCAGCATAAGCGAGACAGATGTCTTCTACCTCTTGCATCTGGCTGTTGTCGTTCACCAGGATAAGGCGATTCACCAAGTCGCCCTGGCTCAAAACACTCTCGATCGAGTACTTCAGAAATTCCGGGCGGTCTTTTGTCGCAATGACCACGCTGACGCCGTCCGGTTCCGGCACACTCTCAACAGCCACATGATTTCCGTCGCCCCCGAAATGACGCTCCAACACCTGAAGGACCGGTTTCGGCTTCCGATTCTTGTCATACATTCCCCAGAAAGAATCCCAATCCTTGAACGCGGCGAAATTGACCTTGTCGGGAATATCAAACGCCTCGAAAACGGCCAGATGAACATTCTGCGTAAAGGCCCCAATCTCGCGGAACAAAACTTCCCAGAACTGGGCCTGCAGATCATTAGGATAAAGATTCCCATCGGCAGGAAAGCCGGTCTCTTTGATCAAAATGACTTTCTCGGAGAGGATCTGCAGGCGCTGGGCGGTCTGGATCGTCCACAACGCTGCGGTGGTCGGATCGTTCTTGAAGATATCGTGAATCCAAGGATGAATAATTGGAAAGCAGTAGTCGACCTCGGAGACAATCGTTTTTTCCCCGAACGCGAATACCGGTTCTGAAGTCGTTAACCAGAGGTGCGGAAAACGCCGTCGCATGTCGCGAATCGACTGAATGAGCTGCTCCAAAGTATAGAGTTCGAATGCCAGCCCTTCGTTTCCGAGACAGACAGAATGGATCAGATCGGGGAATTCCTCGATGAGCGCGACAGCATTGCCGAAATCCTCGGGTTCCGTGACATCATAAACGCCGAGGATCATGCGTTTGAACCCGACTTCCTTCGCAATTGCAGGGATTTCGCGGAGTGCGTCTTTGCTCCCATACGTGATCAAACCATCCCATGTCCGGCACAACGTCTGTAGATCTCCGCGGATGTCGAGTTCACTCGCCTGCCGTCCCGGTGCCCAATGAGTAGGGCTATAGGCAACGTAGCGGATAGCGGCAAAGTCCTGATTGATCTTGCCGGCGAGATCCAAGACGTCCCCTTTGTAAAAATAAACAAATAGTGCCAACAGCAACACCAGCTTGATCGCGTATGCGAGTGATCCCATAGAGCGCACTGACATACGGGATTGCACCCTACATTCTGTTCCGGCTGAAGGCTCCTAACACATCAAACAGGCTCTTTACGGGCGCGTGCCACCGGCATTTGCAAACCTGTCTCCTCTCGATACTTTTTTAAAAAACCATTTTGCCTTCGGGTCCTATTTCTTTTCTGCGGCAGATGGTTTTTGGGTTGAGAACGCAGTCGTAACGTCAATGGCCAGCTGAGGATCGCTTTTATCAATCTCAAGAGAGAGTACGGAGGAGCGGGTCAGATCCAGTTTCTTGAGGTCCACGGCATGGAGCTGTTGATTCGTCACGGTGCGAAAGTAGAGGATCTTATTTTGGTGATCCCGAACGACACTCCAAGTCGTGTGATCAAAGTTACCGATGGAAGCTGGTTTTGCTGAGTCGGTGCCAGGAGCACCCCACGGGGTTTGGATGGTGTTTAAAATGTGGACGGCTTGTGCTATCGCATCCGTATAGGATTTGGGGGCTGGCAGTCCTTTCCTCACCATATAGGCCCTCATGAAGCGGTCTATTGGATACCACGCCGCCGGGACCCCGATCGCTGGATTCGCCAGAGTTTCCTGCCACTGCAGATATTTGATTTTTTCGATGTAGAACGTGAATTGCGGTTCATTGGTGAGAATACCGGGCATGGTATTATCGTACGCTTTCATCTCACGGTTGACCCACTCGATAACCATCGACTTTCCGGTGGCATCATGGATCGCTAGATGAAAGGGGGTCTCTGCAGGCTGGTCACTCCAAACCGTCACCTTGTTGAGGCCTTCGAGCAGTTCGTCACACGTTGCAAAATTTCCCAGCATCCAGAGTGCCACGTCTTGAACGGCTAGTGCGGTCTCGTCTGCTGTCGGTTGCCCGAATTGAGTACCAACGAGCCAGTTCAATGCCACACCGAGTCCTTTTTCATTCAGCCCGTCGTGAGGAAATGCAAGGCCGTCTCCAACGAGCGGGGTGACGCCGACAAAACTGTATTTTGAGGTCCATTTCAAACCCGACCGACCTTGCGGTGCTTTACTTTGGTGTGGTTGATTGCGTGGATAAACAACGAGAGCCCAAGTGTCGTAAATTGAAGCCCCGGAATTCATATCCATTGTACGTGCTGAGATTCGATGCTCTCCCGCGTTGGTCATGTAAAAATCAGTACATGCGGGAGCCTTATCGAGGCAGAAGACGATTGTCACCGCAATGATTCCCAACGGAACGACCGCTCGCATGGCGGTCAGCATGCGCGAACCTGGCCCACCGATTCTGCGAGAATATATTTTCATGTTTTTTCCTTTCTCGTTGAATAGGATTTGATCCAATTTCTTGCTGTTGGCGCTTGCTGAGGGTGGCTTGCCCACGACTCCTGCCCAGACGCGGTACCCCATACACCGCTCGAACCCTCATTATCCACGCTCAGCAGCGGAGAGAAAGAGTGGGGGGCAGCGTTACGGCCTGACCAGGGAAACAGCGGGTAGTTCCTCGATATATCAACCCGGTTTCAGGTCGCCCGACAGATTTTCACGCCACGCGACGTGCCACGGTCGATGCAGAGCGACGTCGGCATCGCGGTTGGCGTTCAAGCGGTTCTTCTGCTCCTCACTGGCCAGCAAAAACAGTTCGTGCTCCCGTAGTGGTTCACCGGTTGCAAGCTGGCCACTTGCCACAACGTCGGCCCAGTAAAAAATACGGTCGCCCGTTTCCTGCCGGGCGAAGACTTTGCAATCAAACCACGCAAGCGATTTTTGAACGATCGGGTTTCCCAACTCCGACTTGCAGACATCAACACCTGCCAGCTTGTCCCGATCACGCCCGCTGCCAAGTGCAAAATGAAATGCGACCTCAACCTGTTCGGCAGTCACCAAATGAAGTGCGAACGCGCCACTACGATCGATCAGGTCGCGCGTGTAGTGATTGGGTGCGATACCCGCAAGCATGACTGGCCGCTCGTCGTCGAGCGAGGTTACCGAGACCCAAGTAGCAACCAGTCCACCGCGATCCTGACCCGCTGCGGCTGTCACGACCCAAATCTCCCGGTTGATCAATTGGAATAGAGATGCCGTCAACTGCTGGGGTCCTGTCATGTCGAATTCCGTATTTTATGGAACACGTTTTCTTCCGTGCCACGATTAAAACCGCGTGTAGCCGGAAACACCGAAAATCACCTGGGAGCCCTCAACAGAACCAATAACTGCCCGCAGTTCGTGATCACCCCATTATCCACACAGAGCAGTGGAGAGAAAGACTGGGGGCTGATTAGAATTCTTTGCTGCCCACTTTCTTGCCGTCTTTGTAATGGGACTCTGACTCCTTCTTGCCGTTTCTATGCCACCTAGTCCAAAGACCATCTAGCTTGCCGTTCTTGCTGTGGGCCTCGCTTTGCTTCTTCCCATTGTCACGTCACTTAGTAAAATCGATGAAGCTGGACATTTCGACTGTCACTTCGGCATCGTTAGGGCCGCGATCCGTTCAGGTTCGCTCCCGGATTAAACAGTTTGAGAGATAATGGAAATCAGAGCTTACGAGATCACGGCCGAACGGCATCTGGAACCCCTGAATCCGGAACTCATCGAGGACTCTTGGGATGCGGACGAAGTCTGCCGCTGGATTGACGTCAGCGATAGCAAGTCCGAAGAGATCGAAAATCTGTTGGACCGGCTGAAGATCGACGTCCCCTCCCGGGTCAGAGAATCAATTCGCCAGGCCCAGGAACGGCCGCTGGTGATTCCCATGGAAAAGGTCCTTTTCGTATCCATGCCCGTGTTCGTCCGGGCGGGAGTCTCGGCTTACCTGAGCACGGTCTGCGCCGCGACGACGATCATTACGATCCAGCACAGTCCGGAACCGTTACTCGAGGAAGTCGCGGAGCGTTGCCGGTCAGACCGGCGTCTCCCGGATGCGAACCCGGTCGCGGTCCTGTGTCACGTCATGGATGCCGGTTTGAAGCGGATCATTCCCCTCTTGCTCGAGTTGCGTGCCGATATCGTATCCTTCACGGAAGACCTGAGTTCGAAGACGGAACCGGTCACCGCTCAAGAATTCCTCGAACTGAAAAACCGGATCAACGCGATCGAAATGATCTTCGAAGATCAAGCCTATTGCCTGAGCGAGATTGCGGAGCATCAGTCCGACAGACTGAAGCTCGAAAACGTTCACAAGCTCATCAAGGCCCTGCGCCACGATATTCAAATGGGATTTTCCACCCTAGAAAGAATGAAAGACCGCGTTCGCGATCTCTATCAACATCATCTTCAGGCGACGGAAGAGACCACGAATCAACGGTTGAAGATCCTGACGATTCTGTCGGCGATCTATCTTCCTGCGACATTGATCGCCGGGATATACGGAATGAATTTCGAACACATACCGATTGTCGGGATCGAAAACGGATATCTGATCGTCATGCTGATCATGGCGATCATCGTGGTGGGGCAGTTGTGGTTTTTCTACCTTCGCGGCTGGTTCAAATAGCGGCGACCGGGAACAGCAGCGATGGCTGCCGGATCTCGTTGAATCCGGTGTCCAAGGGGCGGTGGTGGAGGTGCTATTCCGCCGGCTGCTCCTCGGGCGGGATATTAAGCCATTTGTAATAGGGATCAAAAGTGT
>JAUWIQ010000125.1 GCA_030605285.1 Planctomycetota bacterium | reverse complement strand
TGCAATTCTGGTGGTTCGTGGAGCGGTCGACCGGAGACCAGGGAGTGAGGAAATCAATTTGATTGTCAACGATCTGATTCCTCTCAACGAGATGTCAAAACGTTTTACTTCTTCTGTGCGGATTCGCGTGAACGAGGCGAAACACGGTCTGGAGCGTCTCGAGAAATTGTATGAAATCCTACGGCGCTACCCGGGCCATTGCAGTCTGGAACTTACGCTATGCCTGCGTAACGGCATGCAGGTACGGTGCGAATGTGATGCGATGGGTATTGAAAACAGTACCGAGATGAAGTCGCGGGTTGAGGAATTGTTGGGAAATGACAACTTTAAGACGGTGGTATCGTTGCCTGTCCAAACGCGACCGCTGGGAAGACGACAACGGCAGGTTGCGGGCTCTCTTTAAGATTGTGGTAAACGGACCCATTGCAGCGGCTAGTTCGGTAGTCTGCCGTGATTTGCTTGGGAAATGAGCTGACGAGAACCGCGTGAGCAAACCGTGCATTGCTGTGTGCAAGCACGGGGCCAATAGGCAGTGTCACGACGATCTTCAGGATGTTGGGCTGTAGGAAGTTGTAGCTGCACTCGTTCGATGCGGCGACGGCTAGCCTCCGTTACTTCAATGCGAACGTCACCCCAATAAACTTCCTCCCCCACCATGGGGATATGTCCCAGTTGGCTGAAAACAAAACCCCCGATGGTATCGTAATCGCCATCCTCTGGGATTTCTAAATCGAACTGTTCGTTGATTTCGTCAAGATGAACGCGGGCCAAAATCTCAACGGTTTGGTCGTCAATAAACTGAAATTCCTCTTCTGTTTCCTTGTCATACTCATCCACGATATCGCCAACGATTTCCTCCAGGACATCTTCGATCGACACCAATCCAGAAACGCCACCGTATTCATCAAGGACCAGGGCCATATGATTGTGGGTCTGTTGGAATTCTGTCAGTAAATTATCCAACCGCTTGGTTTCGGGGACGTAATAGGGAGTTCGTAGCACCTCCCGAAGTAGAGGCCTAGCATCCGGCGATGCTATCAGAGGCAGGAGATCTTTGACATAAAGTATGCCGACAATATCGTCGCGCGTCTTACCATGGACCGGGATACGAGTGTGTGCACATCCAATCACGAAATGGATGATTTCATCCCAGGATAACTCAACAGACATCATCACCACATCAGTCCGTGGTGTCATCACCTTGGCCACATCGACATCGCTTAGTTCCATGACGCCCTGGATCATTTCCCTTGCGTCTTCTTCCAGCAGACCCTCACGGTGCCCTTCACTCACAATCGACCGGAGCTCCTCTTCAAACAGGTCTTCAGTAGGCTCAACCTGAGGTCGACCTGCGAGACGATGCATAATTGTGTCGACGCAACGGGCGGCCAGGACAAAGGGTGTAAGAATTTGGCTGATTCGTCTCCAGAACTGCCAAGTGTAAAATAGAATCGGAGTTGCCCAGAGGCGAACGACTGCCCAGGGAAACCAGATTTTGCACATCATGAGGGCGAGCGCGGCTACCGAAGAACTGATCCAGAAAGACGACCACCAGAAAGCCGACCAATTGTGCGGTGTTTCCCCTTTGCTACTGAGGATCACGAAGAAGGATGAGGCAGTAACAAAGATCGCCGTAGTTGCGACATTGAGACTTTCAATGCTAACGGCCACCTGATCGTCATAGCGAAGAATTTCGCTGAATTTCAAATCAGATTTGTATTTGCGACAAAGGATCTCCAGTTCATGCCTGGAAAATTCTCGCAATGCACGTGTGCCAATCGCAGCGATACTCGTAATCACGAGGCTGATACCGGCAATCCAGAAAAACATATCTGGGCTCACTGCGTAATAATTCTCCTTCATCAAGAGCTGATCACTGGATCGTGGTAACGTGGTCTGAGCCCAAAATGTGCCAGCATGGCAACTTCCTGGGCACGCATTTCTGCAATCGAACTCTCCGATTTGTCACGATAGCCGACCAAATGGAGCGCCCCATGGATCACGTAGAGTAGCAATTCATCAGCAACTTCCCAATCGTAATCCTTTGCCCGAGCTGTCGCGGTATCAAGACTGATGGCAATGTCCCCTTCGAGTGTCTCGCAGTCCATTGTGAGGGGAAAACTCAGCACATCTGTTGCATTATCGTGTTGGAGAAAATCCCGGTTGAGTCGCCGGATGCTTTCATCGGAGAGGACCGCAACGCCTACAATCGCGGTGTGGATGGCGTTGCTTTCTAATACATGCCTTACCGCACTGCGCAGTCGGGACTCATCAACGGTTGAATCGCCAGTCTGATTACTGATGGTTACAATGATGGATCGATTCGTTGTACCAATCATCTATTCGTTAAGAGAAAAATGAGGGCCAAAGGAGAGTATGAATGCTGTTCGGAAAATCCTGGAAGTCGATCCCGTTGGTGGCGAACTTTTAGTTTCTATAAGCAGTTGATGTGGCATCCTCCTATTATACCCCCAACTTCGGGATTCTGCGCCGGGCAGATCAGAAGTTTGACAACTATTCATTTCCTAGGCCGTTTTCTGGTCAGGATATTTTACCCGACCATGGTAAACTGCGATTAACGATTTCACCAGACTGTCCTGTACCGTGCGGACCTCCTGTAGCGTGAGACCGCATTCATCGAGTTGTCCGTCGAGCAACCGTTTCATGGCGATCTCCGTGACCAGACTTTCAATTCTTGCGGGTGTCGGTTCAACGAGAACACGACTGGCGCTTTCCACGGCATCGGCCAGCATTAAGATGCCCGTCTCTTTGGTTTGTGGCTTGGGTCCCGGATAGCGAAAGGCGTTTTCGTCGATCTCGGTCCCGTCAGGATTTGTCTGCGAATGTTCACTTGCGCGTTGATAAAAATATTCTACAAGTGTCGTACCATGATGCTGCTGAATGAAGTCAATAATCGATCGTGGAAGATGATGTTGGCGTGCAAGGTCGGCACCATCCTTAACGTGTGCGATGATGATCAGTGTACTCATCGCAGGAACAAGAGATTCATGACGACTGGCACCCTCTCCTTGGTTTTCAACAAAGTACTGCGGTTTCAACATTTTACCGATATCATGAAAATAGGCCCCCACGCGGAGAAGTAGCCCCTGCGCACCAATGCTCTCTGCCGCTGCTTCCGACATCGAAGCAACATTGATGGAGTGATTGTACGTGCCTGGTGCTCGTCGCACTAATTCCTGTAGTAGCGGGTGGGCTACGTCGCCAAGTTCCAATAGGCTAATCTCAGTTAGTACACCAAAGAGATGTTCAATGAAAGGCAAGAGGCCGGTCATTGCAAATCCAGACACGACTCCCCAGAGAAAAAAGCGGCCGGCTTCAGCAAGCAGCACCGGATCTAAAGGTTGCCCATCGACAATACTCACGCCAATCGCCGTGAGCATAGCTACCGTTCCAGAACAGAATCCAACATAGACTAGTTTTACACGACTGCGGATGCGCCGCAGCATAAGGATGGCGGTTGCCGTCGCCGCCATCATAATCACGAACGCTGTCAGGCCGTGACCCAACAGTAGGACGACGATCAAGCCCACGGCAGCCACCATCAACAAGCTGATTTCTTGGTTGTAGGCGATCGCAACCGTCATGCCAAAAAGGAGGATGGGAATCACTTCTACTTTCCAACTGTCGGAAAGGTAGCAGACCACGACAGTCAGCACGGTTAACGCCAAAAGACTACAAAAACATCGCAAATCAATGAGGATTTCTGGGAAGCGAAAGTAGATGAACAGGCCGCATAAAGAATAAATTGCCAGATACATACCAAAGACTGCCAACAGACGGCTGAACATGGCACTTGGGGTTAGGTGTTGCAATCGGGCCTGGTACTCTGCCCGCAAGAGCTCATTTATTTCGACATCAATTGGTCGATCGGCCTTGGCCAGGGCATCGTCGCCGGCGTGGTACGGAGTCGCAAAATCTTGGGGAACAACCTCATCTGCCGCGGCATCCCGCACTTCCTGGGCTCGCTGGTCATCGTAGGTCAGCGTTGTTGGCAGCCGGCTTTGTAACCAGTAGCTTGCTCGCCCAGCCAACTCAGGTGCGGTCAAGCGATCGGTATCCTCCTCAGTCGCCGCGCGGTATTGCAATGTGACCGCATCCGGAAGCTTTTTTTCTAGCCAACTGAAGATGCGCCCCGCAATTTCAAGCGAGGAAATCTGATGTTCCAAGCTTTCTCGAATCACAGGTTTGATGTCGGCTAGTCGCACATCAGTCACTGAGACTGTTTCGGGTGATGAATTACCTGGGGCGTCAACAACTACGATTTCTTCTTGATTTCCTTCAACCACCTCTTCCAAGAGCTTGAGATCCGTGAGCATGCCGCGACGCTCAAATTCACCGAGCGTTGCCGCTAGGACAGTCTCTAAATTACTAGCAAGGTCATCGGTAAGTAACTGACGAAACTGCTCAAATGAGGCCTGTTGTTCCGCGCTGCTCAGCGGATTGGAATTCTCATCGGTGGCAGGCAGAAATTGTTGCCAGATACTTTTTGTCGCTTGGTCATAACTCTCCGCATTGCGAAGAATCGCAATTTGATCGGAAAGGGTTTTACGCAATTGTTTCAGCGGTTCAGAATTATGTATGTAAACCTGTTTCGCTTTTTGTCGCGCAAGATCCTTGGCTTCTAACTCGAGTCTTGCCAATTCTCGCTGCAGATTTTCCTGCAGGGTGATTTTAGTATTGGCGATCTGTACATCCCGTACATCGACACGTTCCCGAGCTTCCCATTCGCGCTCTGGATAGACCAGGATTTCGGTCTGGTTTCCTTGTTCCTTTTCAAGCTTTTCGAAAAGCCCACGTTTTTCGATGTCCGCCAAGGCTTTTTCAATTGCAGCACCAAATTGCAATCGTCGCGGACTATCGAGTGTGGGTCGAAACGCCTCAAACTGCTTTTGCCATTGATCCTGGAGAATCTGTAAATCATCAGCCGCTGCTGTTTCATCTGGAACCGGAGGTGGCAGAAAGGCTGTCCACACCTTGCGGGTTTGTTCATCGAATTGTTCAGCAGCAGTTAGTTTGGCAACTTCTGCCAACAACTCCGAACGGAGCGATTTGAGTTGCTGCGGATTGTTCGAGTAGACCTGTCGAGCTAGTCGCCGCGCCGAATCCCGTTCGCGTTCCACCTTGCTAGGATTGGGCACCTTGAAGTCCACGCTGGCCACGATATCCCTGAGTGGTGTAAATCCTTCCCGATAGGAAAAGGGAGGCGCCCAAGCCCGAGTCGCAACGATCATGATGATCGTTGCCAACAAACAGAGCGACACCCGCAGCAGAACGTCACCTCGAGTGACCGCCAGCCAGATCTGTGTAGAAAGTTTAGGAATCGGATCCAAACCGGCTACGCGCTGGCCACGATATTTTTTTCCTAACCCCGAATTCACGTCTTCCTGCCTCTCAGTTGTGGGCTGTGGTTGCCCTCTTCATAGGCGCGTACGATGTCCTGCACCAGACGATGCCGAACAATATCCGACTTTTTCAAAGTAACACTTGTAAAGCCTTTAATATTACGTAACCGCCCCAGAGCATCTACAAGCCCACTCTTTTGATGATTGGGAAGATCGATCTGAGTAATGTCACCGGCAACCACGATTTTGGACCCTACGCCCATCCGCGTGAGAAACATCTTCATCTGAGCAACGGAAGCGTTTTGTGCTTCATCCAGAATAATAAACGCGTTGTTGATTGTTCGACCTCGCATGTAGGCCAGTGGGATTACCTCAATCACATCTTGCTCACTATATCGCTTGAATTGGTCATAATCGATGATTTCTCTCAAGGCATCCAATAACGGGCGAAGGTAAGGATTGATTTTGGCTTCGATATCACCGGGCAAAAAGCCAAGACTCTCACCAGCCTCCACAGCTGGACGTACTAAGACAATTTTGCGAATCGCTTCTTCTTTAAGCGCGGCCACCGCCATCGCGACCGCGAGAAATGTTTTTCCTGTGCCTGCGGGTCCTACGCCGAAAATCAGATCGTGATTGCGAATGGCATCGACATACTGGCGTTGTCCATCCGTCCGCGGGTGGATCGGACGCGTGTTGGGAAGAATGGCAATCGGTGGGTGATTGGGAACGTCAGATTCGGATTCTACGATATGGGCCAGTACATCAGTGACATCGTCCGGAAAAAGAGCACCCCGCTGTTGCAGTCGTCGTTGCAATTGCTCAAGAACTTATGATGCTGTCCGCACGGCCCTTTCGTCACCAGCGACGTGTATTGTTCCCTTCCGCGCGGTCACCGAGACCCCC
>JAUWIQ010000429.1 GCA_030605285.1 Planctomycetota bacterium | reverse complement strand
TGGGTTGCATCGTCGAGGGGGCGGTCGCGAAAGCAGGAAACCAAATCGTGGCTCACGGCTCCTGCCGAAGCGAGAATCAGCCCGCTGACCGTACCGAGAACCGTGGTAAAGGCAATGGCTGAAATGACGGCAAACAATGGTTCGCTGATGCTTTTGGCCAACAGCGGGGCCGCCATGTTACTGTCGGTCACATCCAGCGCACCGCTGGTCATGGCCCCGAGACCCAAATAGAGCGTGAGGATATAAAAAAATCCGATGGTCGCAATACCCACAATGGTACTTTTACGGGCAGCACTTACATCCTTCACCGTGTAGTAGCGAATCAGGATATGTGGTAGTGAGGCTGTCCCGCAGAACAGAGCCAGCATCAGCGAGAGAAAATCAATTTTGGCTAATGGATCATTACTGCGAATCCCCTTAAATCGGGGGTGCTCCCCTGGCTTGAGTACCTGACTGCCTGGCGTGAGCTGCTGAAAATATATTGTCGTTGTACTTTGCGCAGAACCAGTGAGTTTTTTCTTTCGCCAGAGGACGACCTCACTGTTCTCGAGCGTACTCAAAAAAGAGAGTGGGCCGAGTGGTCCGGTTTTCTTCTCATCGCCTGGCAACCGACTCACGCGGCCCACCGGATAGAGTGTCGCCTCTCCCGGACCTGTTCCTTTCGGTAAACCCGCAATGAATATTTGTCCGTCTTTTTGCTTGGTGATCATTTGTGCTTCGCGAAGCATGACCTGATCGTCACCGGAGGATTCGCGACTCCAAACTGTAATTCGCCCGCTTGAAGCGTCACGTGTACGAACGAACGGTTGACCTTGCCAGACTCCTTCGGCAGGAAGCATCTTTTGACCTTGCAACTCGGGTTGTGCTTCAAATTCCGCAGAAAAATTGGTTTTCGAAAATGGCCCCAAGCTGATAAAGCGATGTTCGGTTTTCGGTTCGACCTCGAACCCTCGTTGGATAATCAACACCGCGAGTACTGCACTAAAGATCACCAGCATCGAACCCTTGATAAACTGTACCCAGGTTGTAGAAACCATCCCGCCAGTCACCACGATCAAAATCACCGTCACCCCGACCAGCAGCACTCCCACATAGTGCGGAAATCCAAGCAGTGGCTGGATTAATACTCCGGCTCCTACCATTTGGGGTATCAAATAAAAGATACTCACTGCGAGTGTGCTGATCCCCGCGGCCAAACGAATGCCCCGCGAGCCAAACCGAGCATCCAGAGCGTCGGCAAAAGTAAACTTACCCAAACGCTTCATTGGTTCGGCTACCACAAACAAGGCGACAATCCAGCCAGCGAGATAACCGATCGAATAAAGAAAACCATCGTATCCGTAGAAGGCAATCATCCCGCAGATGCCCAAAAACGAGGCGGCGGAAAGATAATCGCCGGCAAAGGCCACTCCGTTGACAAACCAAGGAATTTGGCCGTGGGCCGCAAAATATCCTTGAGAAGACTTGGCCTTACGGCCCAGAAAGAAACTCAGTCCGAGCGTCGCACCGACGAATAGAAAAAACACGACGATCGCCAACGGAGAAGGTTGATCAGTCACGCTTGCTCCTCTGGAGGTTCATCCCGAGAAAAAATACCGTAGATCATGGCAAGAATAAAGGCAGACAGAATGAGACCAAATCCATAGAGAATCGCCAGATTGATTCCGGCCAGGGGCTGGACCTGCATCCACTCTGGGCGGAAGGCATTGATCAGTACAAAACCACCATAGAGCACCAGATAAATCGAAAAGAGTACAAATCCAAGTCGGCTGTGCTGTCTTTCCATGGCAAGCATCGTCCCCACGCGATCCCTAGGTACTCTGCAAGCGAAAAACGTGATCCAGATTCGACGAAATTTCGCGCAGACGCTTTGCGTCACCACCGTCGACTTCTGCAGCACACCACCCGTAAAAATTAATCTCCTTTAGGGCTCGGCGAACGTCTGCCCAGTCCACGTCACCTTCACTAATTTTAGTGAAGGTATCTCGCTTGCGCGAAAAACCTTTGGCATCGAGTTTGACAATCCTGCGTCCTAAACGGCGAATCCAATCTCCTGTTGTGCCGTACTTCCAGTGATTGCCGATATCGAATTGCATCCCCACCCAGGGTGAGTCGATTTGATCGACATAGCGAACAAACGGTTCTGCCGACTGGTTTGAATCGCCCTGATGCTCATAGAGAAAATGATTCCAGACATTTTCGATCGCAATCACCACACCTAGTTCAGCAGCCAACGGTACAGCTTGAACGATGTTTTCCAGTGAACGATCCCAAACTTCTTCGGCGGATCCGTCTTTGCCGTGGCCAACGACTAATAATGTGGTGTGTCCACCCACCGCATGCGTTTGACGAATTGATTCTTTGAGGTGCTCGAGTGCCACTTGGCGTTTACCAGAATCAGCGGCACTGTGCCGGATACTCCAATGCGGGGAGATGACCGTACCATCCACAATCAACCCTGTCGCGGCGATCGCCTTGCGGGTTGCTTCGACATCCATGCCCGGGGTGACCATCTCTATGCCGGCAAAGCCGGCTTGCTTCACGGCACGAAATTTGTCCTCGAGCGATCCATCGATCTTGGCCATCCCCAATTTGAGCGTCTTATAAATCCTTCCGGCGAGGGATACGTCCTGGATTGCCTCGTCGGCACATGCATCGCGCTCATAGGATGACGCCGTCAACAGCGGCAACACCATCGGACCCACCACTGCGCTGCGTAAAAAGCTTCGCCGAGTACAGGAAGTCTGGGTCGACATTGCAAATTTCTCCAGCGAGACTTAGAAGCATGAGGATCTGAATTGTAGCCGATCCCTCGTGATTTGTCGCAACCGGTCGCATACTTGGCGTGGCGGCCCCTTATTACGACCCCTTAAAAGAACACCCTGAGCAGAGCATACTGGAGGCAGAATTTTTTG
>JAUWIQ010000032.1 GCA_030605285.1 Planctomycetota bacterium | reverse complement strand
TCTGAGGGGCGTAATAATCAGGTGGTAGTTTTAGCGGGCATTACCGAACAACCTGCAAGCGGCAGGGTCGTTGTGCAGAAGGCGTGGATTCAAACTTGGATGACGAATCAAGTGCGTTATGACCACGCTGCATTTAATCTGGTTCATCGTGGCGAAACCTTCGATCTTGAGCTTCCGCAGGGGAGCAATCGGTCTGCCATCGAGGTGTTCATCGATGGGGAGCCGGTTGAAATCCAATGGCTTGCGAACCAAACAATGCGCATCCCAGTTCGCGGTCCGGGAACGGCGCATCGCTTCGAAATACGATGGTCTATGCCTCGGCAAGATCCTCAATGGGGACGAATGCAAATTGCGATGCCTGTTTTCCCAGCGGGTGTTCAACTACAGCGACCAATCTACTGGCAATTGATCCTTCCCCAGAAGGAGCATCTGCTGCGTAGTCCCTCCGATAGCATTTCGTGTTACCGATGGCAATGGCAACGGGTCGGTTGGCATCGGGTCCCCTGGGTAGAGACTGAAGAATTAGCCCGTTGGTCAACAGCAGGCTCAGTACGCAAAGAACCAACAGGCACCAATTCGTACCTGTTTCGCCTGCCGCAACTTCCGGCCGGAATCACTGCGGAGACGTTACCCCGTTCCCTGCTAGTCATTGTGCCGGCCGGCCTCGTTCTTTTGATCGGAATTTTATTAATCTATTTGCCCAAGCTTCGCAGAGCGGAGATCTTGTTTGCATTGGGCGTGGCAGTGCTCGCCTTAAGTTGGATCTATCCTGAACCGGGAATCATTATGGCGCAGATGGTGGTACTCGGGGTGGTGTTGGTGCTGCTTGTTGTCTTCCTGCGTCGACTACTGATCGCACAGGGTCCCAGACGGTTTGTGGTTGAGCGGACAAGCGGATCAAGTGCTCAATACCAGACTACGGATTTCTATCGAGAACCCGAAAGGCATCCGCAGCCACCATCCTCCGTGGCGGCTTCCCCCCAGGCATCGACGAAAGCGGTTGTTGAGGCCGCGCCTCTGGACGGTTCCGCGACGGAGTCGAGCCCATGATGCGCAAGATGTTTTGGACGCATTGGTTCCTCGGGCTATCTTTTTTAGTGGCTGCGGGTGAGGCGGCAATTCTCAATGCCGCCGAACAGGCGGGAGAATTGCCACTTGGTTTCCGTCGCGTCTATGCCCCACTCGATCGTCTCTCAGAGTGGCCTACGGGCAACACCGTCTACAAGCCGATTAATGCCGACGATTTTGAGCGACTGGTCACCCGTTTTTCGGGGCCTCCGACAGATACCACCCTAGCGCAAATTGTGAGTTCCAAATATACGGCTCACTTGCAGGGTGATGATTTGCTGGTCGGCGAAGTTACCATGGAGGTGAGATCCCGTTCGGATCGTCCTGTAATGATGCCGATCGTGCCGTGCGAGATCGCGTTGGCAGAACCCGAATGGGAAGACGAAACAGGACGCCGACCCGCCCAGATGGGGCTCGATTCGGAAAATCGCCTGGTCCTGTTGGTCGGTAACTCCGGGAAGCTTCACTGCCGTTGGTCCTTGCGCGGTCGTCGTGATACGGGTGGGCAGTTGAAATTCCAGTTTCAATTGCCACCAAGTCTCACCAAAAAACTCATTCTTACCCTTCCCGACTCGTTGCAGCCTGATTGTCGGGGTGGATTCGTTGCGCCGCGAATGGATACAAAATCGGATCAGAAAACATGGGATATCGACATCCCGGGACGAAATCGATTGCAAATGAGAATTGTTCGCAGAGCGGCGAATGGTGTCGAGGGCCGTTTTAACTTATTGAAGCAGGCGTTGACCTACGGCCTTTCGATGCGTGGATTGCAACTCGATGCGGAATTGACATTGGGTGTTTATCGTGAGCCGTTAAAGCAACTTGTGTTGCGGCTTTCACCTGAATTGCAATTAGTAGATGCGAAATTGGGAGCGCAGCGTATTGCTTGGGCCACAAAAGGCCAGGCGGAGGAGGGTACCCTACGGACTGTTCTCAGTTTTCCACAGCCGATCATCGGTGCCGATCGTGTGCTGAGACTCACGGCGGTTGCACCCCTGGTAAGTCAAGGTCCATGGGAGTTGCCAGGTATCGAACCCCAGGGCCTTTTTTGGCAAGAGGGAGGAGCCACACTCCTGGTCGCCGAGCCCCTCTCCATCGTGAGGATGCAACTTGAGGGATGCCGTCAGCTGCGGACCAGTACCTTGCCGGGGAAGGGATCAGGTGAAGCAGTCGAGTTGCAATATCACGGTCCGGAAGCGAAGGCAGAGGTCCTGCTTTCAGCCGTCCCGGCGGACATGGCCGTAGAGGCTTTGACCACCTTTGAATTGGATGATCGTGCAATCAATGGCCGGATGGTTTGCGACTTTACGGTGCAACGATCTGAAAAATTCAAATTGCAAGCAAAAGTAGCAAGCAACTGGCAGATCGAATCGGTGGTCTCGTGGCCAACCGGGATTGTCGAGAGCTGGGAGCAGCAGGGATCAGGATCGGAACAGATATTAAATATCTATCTGAACCGCGGCATTTCATCAGAAAAACCGCTGCGTCTGGGGATTGCGGGTCGGAATCGGCGACCGACGGTGAGAAATAGGGTCGATTCGGATGATTTGCAGATGCTCGAGTTCGATGAAATGCAGAGGCACATCGCCCATGTCATCGCCCGCGAACTGTTTCGACTGAGGGCGACAGGACCCGATGCGCTTCGACAGCTTGCCCCAGCGGCGCTGCAAGCAGCGGATCGCAATCGGCTTGCCGAGAATTTTTCAATTGATCGAGCAACCCCTGCAGATCGTTTGGTGCGTCGCGGTGTCGCGGTCGTAAGCGAAGCGGAGGAATTGGCGGCGGATGATCTGGAAGGAATGTTTTGGTTGAACGATCCTGGGCCAGCACGTTTCCAATTGGTGCTCGAGAAACCATCTCCCCAGTTTGCAGCGGTCACCCGAATCACTGTGAGGGTCGAGGAAAATAATTTGCAGGAAAATGTCCACATCGAATGCACGCCCGAGGAAAGCAGTGTCGATTGGGTACTCGTCTATTTTGCAGAACAACGAGACGAAATTCCCCGCTGGTCTGTTATCGATGCCAAGGGTGTGGTTTTGGATACGGTCCGAGCGGTGCGAGTCCCCCCCGATCCCCAGTCTGGCCAGGTCGTAGGTGAAACATGGAAGGTAAGTTGGACCCGACCACTCAGCGAGAAGTTTCAGATCGGAGCGGAACGGAACACCCGATTTGAGGATCGGGTTCCGGTAAATCTGGTGAGTCTCTCGCAGGCTACCGAGCAACTCGGGACCGTGACGGTATTCAGTGACGAGGCAGCTAGGATTGTTGCCGAGAATCGGGCACTCAAGTCGCTGCCTGCAGAACAAGTTCCAAGCCACCAGAAAAATCAGGTTGTGGCAAGATATCGCTACGACCCCGATCGCCATTTGGGAGGTGGGGCTCGCGCCGCACTTCTGGTGGGTGTCAAAAAATCCTTTGCACGAGCAGCAGTGGTCTGGCAGGCTGTGGGTGAAACCTGGTTTGCACCGGACGGCAGTGGTCGGCATCGTTTAACTTATTACTTGGAAAACGATGGAAACCAATATTTTACAGTGAGCCTTGATTCGGATACGCATTTGAGCGCGGCCAAGATCGACGGCGTGGATGTGCGTTTGCCAAAATCCGAGTCGACGGGGTCTATTTCGCTCGCGTTGCCGAAAGATCGACGATTTACCGTAGTCGAATTACAACTGGAGACCGGTGCGGTCACCAGTTGGTTGGACATGTTCCGCAACATCCGATTGCCAACGCCGGAACTGGATATTGCGATCCTCAAGTGGCGACGAATTTTGCACGCACCGGCTGGTTTTAAGGTGACCGATGGAATCGAGCGAGGAGCGGATGGTCGCGATGCCCCCGGATGGCGAGAACGTCTGTTTGGCTCCCTTGCGCGGCGCGAAAACTCCGTGGTATTTGATCCGTTTGATGGCACGCACTGGTCGGTGTCGGCTTTTCTACCGATGGTCGACTCGGGCGGGGAGCGGCAGTTGGCGTTAAAATTTCTGGATGCTTTTGGGCGACTGCTCGAGCAGAACGCGGAGGTTGCTTCCTGGCGGAGTTTAGCGGAAATAAATCAACGTGGCGAGGTTCCTCGAATCGATTCCGCCAACGGAAAAATGGAAGTATGGGTGGATAGCCAAGCCCTCAGTGAAGCAGGACTGGGACCCAGTTCCCCGATCAGGGTCTCTGCAGATCGATCCCATCGACAGTTGGCGTTAGACGCCTTGATGTCCACAAATCTGGTGGTGGCGGTAGGTGAAAATCGTTTACTAATTTCGTCTGCGGACCGAATGCAACCCTCTGCCACAAGATGGTTCATTGAAGGTGTGGTCTGCGGCACCTACCGTAGGGAGAAAGATCCCAAGCGGGTAAATGGCATGGATCCTCAGGCGATGGTGCCCGCAGTAGATTGGGTCGCCAATGAGGATCCGATGGAATCACCCTGGAAGGTTATCTGGCGAGACGGCTATGCCGTCACAGAGAACCAGGGTGCGCCTATCTGCTATCTGGGGGGAAAGCCTGCGAGAAACGGAAAGGTCTTCCTGATACATGCTGCTTCGCGTAGCGCATTGCAGTGGACACTATTTTTGGTGGTAGCGATCGGCGGTTGTGTTTGGCCCCTGTCAAAACTCCGTTCGGGACTGCTCCTGATTCTAGTTCTGGCCGTGCTGACACTGGTGGTACCTGCTGCCATTTCGCCGCTTGCCAGCGCGGTCCTCTGGGGGGTGGTAGTTGCTATCGTCTGGCAGTTGCTATCCCTGATAGGGCGCGCTGCGCGAAAAAAGCGGGTACCCCGTCCGCGCTCGGACGATTCGTTTTCTACCACACGAACGATGCGGTTTGTTGGTCCGGAGACTCTTCTGCTCTTGGTTGCGGTCGGGCTCGCGACGGGAATACCCCGTAGTGTCGTTGCCCAAACCCAACCCGAAGCGACCGCTGGCGATCCTAATCCAGCGATCGTATTTATTCCGGTCGATTCGGAGCAGCGCCCGGTTGGCGAGACTTACTATGTGCCAGAGGCTCTCTTTAAGGCGTTACATCGTCGGGCCAGGTCAGAAAGCGAAGGCCCCTCCGATTGGCTGCTCACAGGCGCGACCTATCGGGGACAGATGGAATGGGAATTAGACCGTAGTCGATTGGCGTTAACAGAATTGATCGGATCTTTTGCCGTTGAGGTATTCGGACATCATGCCCATGTTCGTATTCCGGTCGGTGGTACCTTCGGGGATCTCGCTGGGCGGATCACGGTGGATGGAAAATCTGCGCGTCGAGTGCAGAGCAGCCCGGACGGGATGCCCATTGTTGAAATTGATGCCCCCGGGATTTACCAGATTGAGATCGCCTTGTCCCCCGAAATGGAAGTGATTGGAGGGATGCAGCGAGTGGATCTCCCCATACCCCCGCTGGCGACCTCACGGCTGGAATTAGATCTGCCAGTCGATTCGCCCCCGATTGAGGTTGCCTCGGCCACGGGAGGCACTCTGCGAGAAAATGTCCAAGGCCGAGTGACGGCGCAACTCGGCGCTGCGCCGCGATTGGAACTTACCTGGCGTGATAGTACGGGGGTGGACGCTGGAGCGGTGGCTGATGTCGATCGGTTGTTGTGGCTCAAGATCCAGCCAGGGGCGGTGATGGTGGATGCGAGAATTCGACTCAATGTCAAAGAACATCGGGTCCGACGTTTACAACTTGCTGCAGATCCACATTTACGCCTACTTTCGCCAATACGTGCGGTGGTCAACGGAGAACCTGTGGAGTTGTTACACGTGAGAACAATTCCAGGAGAGCCTCAAATCATCGAACTCGAATTTACACATAGTGTGACAGGTGTTCAGGAAATACGGCTTCCTTTCCTGCTGGCAGGTATCACGGGGGTAGGCAATGTGCGTCTTCCCTACCTGGATTTAATAGGTGCCCGAACAAGTCGTCACTGGGTCGCGGTTTCGGTGGATCCTGCGTTGCATATTGATCGCAACAGCATTCCGCCAAACGAAGGACTGATTGCGGTTTCGGCTACGGTGGTATCGGATCCGTGGGATATTGCAGAGCAGAAGCCGGCCCTTTTCTATCGGCAGACACAACTCGGAATTGACTGGAGTTTTCCCACCACACCGCAAGAATCCGAGACCATGGCCCTGCAGCGGATTTCCTTTGGTTTTTCGGACACGCATGTTGATACGATCGCGGAATTCGATCTGGAAACCACCGTAGGACATCGTTTTCATTATCATGTCCAAGTGCCGGATGGATTTGTTGCACAGCAGGTCGAACTCATTTCAGAGGGTGTCGACCGGGTCTCGCGGTGGACGATAAGCCCCGACGAGAAGATAGGCAATCGGCTGACGCTGTTTTTGAATGGACCGGTTACCGGGAAACAGCAACTGGCAATTCGAGGCCAGTTTGTCGGTGGATTCGGGGAGATCCGCTTGCCAGATTTCCATCTGGCTGGGATTCGCTCACGGGGGAGCCAGATCGCACTCTATCGGCAGCCCGCTGTGCAAGTTGAATTGAAGTCCGGGACGAATCTGCAGCAAGTCACAGACGGGGACATTGTTCCTTCCGTTGTGCCAGTAGATTTTGGTCGGTTGTTTGGCATCTTTTCGGTGGACGACGACGCTGAGGAATCGCGAGTCGAGTTGCACCCTAATGACACGCAAGCGACGGCACTGCAGGTCATCTCCGTGGACCGCATTAATGGGCAGTGGACGGCGGAAGTCGATTTGCGACTTTCTGTCGGGGCGGGTGTTCTGGATGTATTGCGACTGCGAATTCCTCCAGAGTATCCGGGGCCTTTCCACCTGGAGCCAGATATCCCGCACCACGTGAAGAATTTTGCCTCGGGTGAGTCGCGTGTGCTTGTGGTCCAACCCCCAGAGGCGATCTCCGGCAATTATCAATTGACCATTCGTGGTCCTTTGATTCGAGCGGCAGGGGATCTTGTCAGTTGTCCGGTCATATCAACCGATGAGATCAGTAAATCGACACGCTATGTCGTGCTTCCCAAGCAGGTTGATTTTCAAGATGTGCAGTGGAAGACATCCGGACTTGTCAGCCGCCCGATTCCCAAAGATCCTCAGAGAGCGCCTCTGGCAGAGACGTCGATCGATTCGTTTCTGGTGACCGGGGCGACCTATAGGGCAGTTTTGAAATCGGTAGATCGGCCTCGCCAAGCTCCGAGAATTCAACTTGCAGATATCAAAATCAAGGGGCAGACCCAAGAGAGCTATATTGGCCGAGCGATGTTTGATCTGGAGCCAGCGAGCTTGTCGAGTGTCCATATTCGTCTTCCCAGTCCGGAGGCACGACTCCTTCGTGCCCGAGTTGCGGGTCTCGCCGCCTCGCCACAGCGTCGTGGTGGATCGTGGGAACTGGAACTGGGTTCGGAAAATCTTTCCCAATCGATTGAGGTTCTCTATGAGGCATCTTTTGCTGTTGATTCCGAGGGGGCGTTTGTTGCCAATGCCCCACAGCTCTATGCAGGCACAGAAAAAATCGCAGTTCTGAACACACTCTGGTCGATCACCGGGTCCGAAATGTTTTGGTCGCGGTTCAACACAGACGAGATGCAGTCGAAGGAACTGCTCCTGCAGCAGCAACATAAACGGATTGGCTGTATGCTGGACCTGTTGTCCGATGTCACCTCGGCCGAGCCGATCCAAATACTTTCACCCTGGTACCGTCGTCAGGTTGCCCGACTGAATGCGGTCCGTCGCGAATTGGCCAAATGCAGTCGTTCCGAAAGTTCTCAGCAGTCGTTGGTATTGTCGGCCCGCCAGAGGGCATTTGATGAACGTTTCAAGGAACTCGGCGAGGAGCTAATTGCCCAGAGGGTCTTTGCTTCGCGAGAGCAATTTCAGACGGCAGGGGTGCGAACAGCCGATGCCTGGGATTGGGCGTTTGCCAACGAGGGCCCGCATCATCTTGGTGTTTTTACGGGGGAAAAGGGGAAGTTTCCCCTTGGGCGACCCGCAGATGGCAAAACAAATTTGCTGGCACGGCTAGTTCTCGTACTAGCACTCACCGCCGTTGGCCTCTTCGTTGGATTTGGCAGTTGGCGACCAGAGGGGCTGCGATTGAGGGAAGTCTCGGTCTTTGGGGTGGCATTTCTTGTGGCCTTGTTTTACTGGCTATTTTTAACTCCCAGTATCTTGGGCTTCGTTGCGATTCTCGTCTCAGTCGCGTTAGCGCTTTGGTTTCGATGGGATCGAATGATGGACCCTTCGAACCAACGACAGTTCGATGTGTATTGATGGCTTCTCGCGTGGTCGTGGTCTGAGCCGTGCTATCACCGCAGCGTTTGTTTTGTTCTGCGGAGTGTTTTCATCTTGGTCGAAAAAGGACATTCTGCTACCGTACGCCCTCAACTGAAGAGGATCTACGCCATCATACAATAGGCCGACATGGAGGGAGGCCTGTTATGCCGATCAAACCAAAACAGCGACTCTCGGTGCATATTCGTTGGATGATTCGCCGCGATATGGCGGATGTTCTGGAGATCGAAAATCACAGCTTTGAATTTCCGTGGTTCGAGGAAGATTTTATTCGCTGTTTACGCCAACGGAACTGTATCGGCATGGTTGCGGAGTACGACGAACACGTTGTCGGGTTTATGATCTATGAGTTGCATAAGACGCGGCTCCACATTCTCAATTTTGCAGTCCATCCGGATTTCCGGCGTTCCCAGGTTGGTTTCCAGATGGTTTCCAAATTGACTAGCAAACTGTCCTACCAGCGACGAACGCAAATTACATTGGAAGTACGGGAGACGAACTTAGAGGCCCAGTTGTTTTTTAGAGGTCAAAATTTTCGTGCCACCAATGTGTTGCGTGGTTTCTACGAGGACACCCCGGAAGATGCCTATCTGATGGAGTATCGCTACAAGCAGGATCCATCGGAAATGATTCTTCCCTTCAACCGCATTACGCGGTTGGCAGGTTGAAAAGGAAATCCAAAGAATTGCTGGGTTCTTGTGAGCCCCGGATATTCTCCAGGCGCGAACCAGGGGTTCCTTTTTCTCGCGTCCTCTCGAGAGCAGGTCTTAGATTGCCCCCTCGGAGTGCCTGCTGCGGCGTTTGATGCCTTGACAGGAGATCGTTGCCCAAGCAAAGTTGACACTTCAACATACTGGAATTTCTTAAGTTGGGGCACCGGTGGAAGGGAGCGGTAACAGCATTCTCGCCATTCTTGTGTTGTGTTGTGTTGCCTGCGGACTGCTGTTGTGGATCGCTGTTGCCATTCGCCGCAGTCCCTACAGTCCGGTACAGGCGATGGTCGCTTTTGTGAATGTTTTACTCACGCGGGTACTTTGGCGAGTGAAAATACGGGGTCAGTTGCCATCTCGCGGCGATCAGGGTGGTGTGATTATCTGCAACCATCGCGGATCGGTGGATCCATTTTTTGTGCAATTGGGTGCCGCGGGCATCGTCCATTGGTTTGTGGCGAAAGAATACTTTCGAGTGCCTGTCATCGGCACCTTCCTGCGGATCTCCAAAAGTATCCCTACCAATCGGGCTGGTATCGATACGGCATCCACAAAATCTGCGATTCGTTATGCCCGTAAGGGCCATTGGATCGGGATGCTTCCCGAGGGCCACATCAATGAAACCCCTGAGCTATTGTTGCCGGGGCGTCTAGGTGCCGCGATGATTGCATTGAAAGCAAGGGTTCCTGTCGTCCCATGCTATCTGGAGGGTGTGCCCTACGATGGAACGTTTTGGGGATGTCTGTTTATGCCGGCAAAGGTAAAGCTAGTCATCGGGCAACCAATGGACTTGCCCCCGTACTACGGCAAAGAAAAGGATCGCCAAGTTCTGCGTGACTTGACAATAATATTCTTAAAGAGGATCGCCGCGCTGGCGGGCTACCCGGATTATGAACCTCAATTGGCAGGTCGCAAGTGGCATCCGGATAAGGGTTGAGAGCATTCCCTAGACCAGGGAACTCCGCTGCCCAGGGCCAGCTAACATTCCACGCAGGGGGAGTGGAGGGCTTTCTTGGAATGGAGCTGCAGCGCGTTGCTGACCGTGATGGCAAGCTGCCGTAGGCGGACGGCTACGGACGATTTTCTGTCCACTGCGACCAGCAGCGTGAGGATTGCTTTCCCCTCCCGGATCGATGTGCCGGGTCGCGGAATGTCGGCCAGGACGGGCCAGCGATCCCTGTCGTTAAGTTCCTCCGTCAGTGCCAATATCTCCCGGGAAACCGTTATATCTTGAGGT
>JAUWIQ010000129.1:0-5000 GCA_030605285.1 Planctomycetota bacterium | reverse complement strand
CCTGACCGGCAGTTGCTGGCCAAGTTTTGCACAGGAATCTGTAACCCCGGATGAGACCAACCATTTAAGGCAGAAATCAACCAGGACCAAGCATTCTAAAGGCCCGATACGATCCGTCAACGGCCTTTGTCTTTTTTTCCCAGTTCTTTTGGTAACCGGTTTTGAGGCCCCCACCGGTAGGGGTCGGATCGGAGACCGGTATTTCTACGCAGCGCGGGCAGCGCGGGTTCGAAGTCTCACCGGGCGGGTACCCTCGCGGCACTGTTTTCATGGCGAAAGGGCCTTATAATTCCCGCATTCGACTCCTATTCTCCGCCTCCCGGCCAGGTGTTTTAAAACCTCATGACCAAGAGTTATCTCCTCTCCGGATGCCGCACCCCGATCGGGAAATTCCTCGGGGCGTTCTCCTCGGTTTCGGCTGCCGATCTGGGGGCCAGCGTGGTCCGCGAGGCCGTTGCCCGCGCGGAGATTGAGGCAGCAGCAGTCGACGAGGTGATTCTGGGTAATGTACTCAGCGCAGGTCTCGGCCAGGCCCCGGCGCGGCAAGCCGCCCTGGGAGCCGGTCTGCCACCTACGGTTACCGCACTCACCATCAACAAGGTCTGTGGATCGGGCCTGGAGGCCGTCACGCTTGCCGACCGGGCGATCCGACTCGGAGATGCCAAACTGGTCGTGGCCGGGGGCATGGAAAACATGAGCCGCGCCCCGCACCTGCTGCCAGCCGTTCGCGACGGCTGGAAACTGGGCAACCGCGAGGCGGGCGACTCGATGATCCACGATGGACTCTGGTGTGCGTTTGAAGGGCAGCACATGGGAAATAGCGCCGAATATATTGCCGAAAAGCACAACGTAACGCGTGAAGACCAGGATGCCTGTGCGGTCGAGAGCCACCGTCGCGCGGCGGCAGCGGCCGAAGCAGGCAAGTTTGCCGCAGAGATTGTGCCGGTCACCATCAAGAGTCGCCGGGGGGAAACCATTGTCGAGAGCGACGAGGGTCCCCGGGCAGAGACCGATGCCGATTCGCTGGCAAAACTGCGGCCAAGTTTTAGCCGTGAGGGAACGGTCACGGCAGGCAATGCCTCGCAGTTGAGCGATGGCGCGGCGGCGGTCGTCGTGGCCAGCGAAGCAATTGCGGAAAAATGTGATTCGCCGCTCAAAGCGCGGATCGTCGCCTCGGCCACCAGTGGCGTGGCACCGAAAGACATCTTCATTGCTCCCGTGACTGCTGTCGAGCAGGTTCTTGAGAAAGCAGGCCTTACGAGCGACCAGATCGATCTGTTCGAGCTCAACGAGGCGTTTGCTGCCCAGAGCGTGGCCTGCCTGCGAGGGCTCGATCTCGATGATCAGCGCGTCAACGTCCACGGCGGAGCGATTGCGCTGGGCCACCCGATCGGCGCCAGCGGCGCCCGGGTACTGGTCACGTTGCTCTATGCCCTGGCCGACCGAAATTTGAAACGCGGCCTGGCCTCGCTCTGTCTGGGTGGTGGTAACGCGGTAGCGATGATCGTCGAGCGGGTTTAGGGCCGCACCGACGATTGCGCGGGCGGACCCGCCCGCAGCGAGGCGAGAAAGGCGACAAGATCGCGGAGTTGCCTGCGGGAGAGTTTTTCGGCCACTCCGTCCGGCATCGCCGACAGCCGGATCACGCGAATCGATTCAATGTCCTGCTGCGGCACCAATATCCGCCGGCCATCGGCCTGCAGCAGTTCGACGCCGCGGGGACCATCGGAAACCTTGAGTCCGGTCACCAGTTTGCCGTCGCTCGTCTCTATTTCGTACGAAGCATAACGTTCGTCGATCTGGGCACTCGGGAATAAAATCGATTCGAGTAAATATTCGCGACTCTTTTGCGGATCGATTTTCGAAAGATCCGGCCCTACCTCGCCTCCCTGCCCCTCCACCTTGTGGCAGCGCAGGCAGGCCAATTCACCCCGGTAAAAGAAGAGTTCACGACCGCGGGCAGGATCGCCTCCGGCGAGCGTATCTCGGTAAGCGTGGACGGTGCCTTGGGCCGTCTGAGCGGCTCGGTAGCCGGCCAGTTGCTCCTTGAGTTCCGGGTCCGTACCCTTCCCGGCCGCCGCGAGGACCTCGAGTTCCAGTTCCGCTGGCAGCGACCCGGCACCCAAGCGCTCGAGTCCGTCGAGCAGCAATGTGGTCCGCTGCGGACTCTCGGGCAAGTGAGCGAGCAAATCGAACGCGGCCTGCTGCTCGGGGATTTCACCCCCGTGGAGTGCCTCACGGGCGGCCACCAGGGCCGCCTGCGGGTCCCGCTCGGCCAAAAGGGCTCTGGCCGTAATCCGCACCGCCGCTTGCCGATCGTCAAGGCCCGCACCGATCAACGGGTCGACCTCGGCATACTCCAGTACGGCGAGCGCTCGCAAACTATTGCTGCGTTGGTCGGCAGGCGCCTGAGGATTGCGGAAAATCCCGAGCAATCCCTCGGCTGCCTCCTCGATGCCCAAGCGGGCCGCCAATTGCAGTGCCGGCTCGCGGACGGCCGGCGGTGCGGCAACGAGCCCGGCGAGCTGCTCGCGGAGTGCGCCTGCGGCAATCTTTTGATCACGAGATTCGAGGGGCCACCAGAACCCGAGCAGCGGATCGGCCCCCTTGGGGTCTGTCCAGGCGGAAAGCAACTCGATCGCTTCTGTTCGCAAAGGCTCACTTACCGATCGGTCGGCGGCAAAGCGGGCCACCGCTTGCGCGTGCAAAGGACCTCCCAAACGATAGTTGGCGACCAGGGCCCGCCTGAGCAAAGGCGCGGTTCGCGCGGTGTTTTTTAATTCCGCGGCAAGTGCTGGCAGCGCCTCGTGGATCGGCACATCGTAAATCGCCCGGGCCGCCTCGGTTCCCAACTCCGATTGAGGGTCGGAAAGAAACGTCACTACTTGCGGATCCTTCATGCGCCGCAGGGCGAGCAGCACCGCCATCCGAACCGCCGCTAAGGGATGTTCGGTGAGGCGATACAAGGCTTGAGCATCGGCATTTCCAATTGCTGCCAGGGCCATCACGCCCGCGTGGCGGAGGATGGGATCGGTATTGTTGTTTGCTTCGAGCATCGTGACCAGCGGCGGAATCGACGCAGCGGTTCCCACATGTGCCAGCGCAAGGGCGGCAAAAAAACGAACGCGTGGGCTCTCATCGGTGAGTGCCTGCTCCAATGGGGTACGTACCGGCAGTCGCAACTCACCGGCAAGTTCCGCTGCGCGACCGCGGATCTCCGCCTCGCGATCGGAAAGGGCCTGCACAAAAATGTTTTGCAAACTTTCATTCTCCGGCTGACGCCGGGCAATCTGCCCCAGTCCCCAGAGTGCGTGCAATCGCGGCAAGAGGGGCTGCTCGCTCTGGAAAACGCCCCTAAGAGGGCCGATTCTGGCTCGGCGGGCCAACTCAAACTGCACTCCCTGACGGACTCGCCGGTCAGGATGAGAAAGCAATTCGCTCAATTTTTTCTCCGCAAGATCGGAGAAGCCCTCGCGCAAAAGGGCCGCGGTTTCAAGCACGAGCGGATCGTCTTTCTTTGTCGGATCGAAGATGCGGTAGATGCGGCCCACCCCCATCCCGTCCCAGCTTTCGACCCAGTCGGTCACATAGAGTCCGCCATCCGGTCCGAAGTCGACATCGGTCGTCAGCGCGCCCCAAACCGGCTTTTCCAGATCCGAGGCCTCAAAGAAAGCTCCTTTCGGCCGAACACGAAAGGAGCGTACGCCACTGCGAGATGGGTCACCTCGAAAATCGCTCACGAAAAATTTTCCCCGGAACTGCTCGCCCATCGCGGTCCCGGGATACGCGGTCAGACCGGCCGGGCCGTCGGCAATATTGGCGATGACCGGTAGTTGCGATGCGGGTGCTTGCTCACTGTAGGGGAGCCACATCCCCTCGCGAAACCAGGGGCCGGTCCGTATTTTATACTGAAATGCAAATCGCCAGCCCGCATCCCCACCCGGCGCAAGAAAAGTCCAGCGAGACATGTCGCCATAGTCGGAGTTGTTGTCGCAGGTAAAAAGATTGCCCAGTTCATCGAACGCCAGTTCCTGCGGGTTGCGGAGTCCGGTCACGACCTCTTCAAGCCCGGAACCGTCCGGCCAGCAGCGGAGGACGGCACCCGAATCGGTGTTTACAAGATGTTTCTCGGCGGTACGGACGTTGTAACCGCGGTCACCGATACTGAAGTAGAGTCGGCCGTCCGGTCCCATGATCAACCCATGCATGTCGTGACCGCGAAAGGCCACGTGGACTCCGTAGCCGGTATGCAGGCTTGTACGCACGTCCGCTCTGCCATTGCCGTCAGTGTCCTTTAGTTTCCAAAGATCAGGAATGCAGGTGTAGTAAACATCGTCGCCGATTGCCAAAACCCCAGCACCGGCTCCTTGCACGAGCCCATTGAATCCATCGGCGAAAACGAAAGACTGATCCATTTTGAGATCATCGTCCGTATCGACCAACAACCGAATTCGATCATCGTACTTGGTAAACTCCTCGAGCGATTTACCCAGATGCTTTTTGTAGAAGGCCTCTCGATCTGCCACGGTGCGGGCCGCCAGATCGTCATCGATCCAATAGGCATACCGGCGATTATCAAGAACACCTCGAGTGAGTCGGTCCGACTCGCAGACGTAAATTTTTCCCTTCGGGTCGATCCAGAAGCAGATCGGATTGCGCATCAGTGGTTCACTCGCCACGAGTTCCGCCTGAAGCCCTGCGGCCAGTTGCAGCCGCCGGAGCGTCTGCGCGGCGGTCGGAACCGGCTCTTTTTCTGCCTCCTGCGCGGTTTCCTCAGCTCGGGCGGCGGCGACGGAGGCGAGCAGTGCCAGGAGGAAGAAAAGATGCTTCATTGGGGATTCCAGGGGCGTGCAGATCGCTTGCGACGGGCAGCTGTACGGTTGCAACCGGAAAACTCCGGCCCCATTATATCAATATTTTGCTGCACACGATTCCTGTTTTAAGGGGGCTGGAAGGACGAACCCCAGCTGCCATCGGTATCACCCAATCTGGGATCAGAG
>JAUWIQ010000236.1 GCA_030605285.1 Planctomycetota bacterium | reverse complement strand
GCTCTCGGGTGGCATCGATTCTGCGTCGATCGTTCTCGCAATGCGCAAACGGGGCGGCGATGCCTTGAATCTCAATACGTTTACTTATATCGCCCCAGGGAGCGAGTTCGACGAACAGAAGTACGCCGATCTGGCGGGTTCTGCAGCGGGGGCCAAGATGACCAAAACGGCGGCAACCTCGCAGGACCTCGTGCAGGAGATCGAATCGTTGATTCGCCTTCAGGACGAGCCCTTTGGGAGTACGAGCATCTATGCCCAGCAGCGCGTGTTCCAGGCGTCTGCGGCCGCAGGCATCAAAGTGATGCTGGACGGACAGGGCGCAGACGAAATACTGGCCGGATACCGCTACTTCTTTGCAGCGCGCACGGCGTCTCTGCTCCGCCGTGGACATTGGTTGCAAGCGCTCCGTCTGCTCCGCAGTATGCCACCGTTCCCCGGACATGCGGCAAGCCCCGCCGTCTGGATGCACGCCGCAGGACTGCTGTTGCCACCCGGGTTACGCGGCACCGCAATGCAGGTCTCCGGACACGGGGTCATGCCGCGGTGGCTCAACGCCGAGTGGTTCCGAGAGCGAACCATAGCAGATGGGATCCCGCGGCAGGCCCGCGGCCCCCATTATCTGAACGAGCAATTACAGCTCTCCCTGACGGAGACCAGCTTGCCTGCTCTGCTGCGCTATTAAGACCGCAACTCGATGGCCAATTCCGTGGAGAGTCGTGTCCCCGTCCTGACCCCCCCACTGGTGGAATTTGTTCTCGCTCTGCCCGAATCCTATCTGCTCTCACCCGAGGGCACGACCAAAGCTGTTTTTCGCCGCGCGATGCGTGGTCTGGTACCCGAGACGATTCTCAGCCGCCGGGACAAAATCGGCTTTGCAACCCCGGAAGCTGCCTGGCTCAAATCGCAGCATGCCTGGGTCACCTCAATTCTGGAGAGTGACGCCGCAGCGCAGATTCCGGCAATCCGGCCCGAGATCATGAAACGTGACTGGCAAAACTTTCTTCAGGGGCGGGCCCAATTTGATTTTCGCTTCTGGCGCTGGATCAATCTGATCCGCTGGGCGGAAATTCGGGAAATTGCCTTTGACTGACCGCAAAATTCTCTGACTTGTCTTTGTGAAATTTCTTTCCGAATTACACTGAGTTTGCAAACCACTGCCGTTTAGACTCGTTATGCGCATTGCCCACATTACATTATTCCATCGGCCCCTCGATTCGCGCATCTTTTGGCGCGAGTGCCGTACTCTGGCGAAGGCCGGTCATGAGGTCTCGCTGATCGCGCCCGATGCGGATTGCTCGATCCAGCAAGGAGTCCATTTTCACGGACTCGTGAGCGGAGGGCCTCCTGGCGGAATCGGAAATCGGCTTTGGCAAAGTCTGCGCCGAGGCTGGCAAGCGGTACGCATCGCCAAATCTCTCCGGGCGGACGTCTGTCACCTGCACGAAGTGCAATGCGTTCCCTTTGGCCTGCTGCTGAAATTCCTGGGGATTCGTATTATCTATGACATCCATGAAGATGCCTTTCCAGAAAAGATTTCTAACGCCCGTACGCTCGGGCATCCGCTGCTGGGATACTTTTTTGCGGTGACTGCCGAATTACTGGAAGTGCTGGCCCGCTTATTTTTTGATCGGTTTGGTGCCGCCACACCGGTGATTGGCCGCAAGTTTCCGCGCAATCGAACCGTGGTGGTACAAAACTTTCCACTGCTTGATGAAATCCACTCCGCAACAAAATCAGAGCGGCAGAAGGGGGCTGCAGCGACCGCCCTCTATCTCGGTAATATTTTTCCCAATCGAGGCCTGGGAGGAATTGTCAAGGCGTTGGGAATGCTGCCCGCAAGCTCAAACCTGCGCCTGACCATTGCCGGCATGTTCACCCCGGCCAGCTACCAGCAACAACTCGCCAAGTTGCCCGGTTGGTCCCGAGTTGATTTTGTTGGCTGGCGGGACCGCAATGAGGTGGCAGACTTATTGTCCCAGGCACTCGTAGGCCTTGTCCTATTTCATCCCCGACCAGAACACCAGACTGCTTATCCCAATAAATTATTCGAATATATGGCTGCAGGACTCCCCGTGATCGCATCCGATTTTCCACTTTGGCGATCCATCATTGAAACAGCCGACTGTGGGTTGTTGGTCGATCCTTTGGATCCGACGGCAATTTGTTCGGCACTGACCCGCCTGATGGACAATCCCCAGCAGGCAGGCCAACTGGGTGCCAACGGCGTACGGGCAATCCGCGACAGGTTCAACTGGCCACGCGAAGCTGCAGGCCTGCAGGCGACCTATGCGGCTTTAAAAATTGACCGGCATTCGCCCCGCCACCATCAAGTACCGCCTCCCAGACAGGTACGATAGAATGAAAGACCTTTTCTTCATCGCTTCCTGCACGCTCAAGAGAATTCGGCTCAACCCTGTCAGCCCCCGATCGGGACCATGAACATCGTCACCATCGTTGGAGCGCGACCTCAATTTGTAAAAGCCGCGGTCGTTTCGCGCGCACTCGACGCAACCTCCAGCGTCAACGAAATCTTAATTCATACCGGCCAGCATTACGATGCGAATCTTTCGGGATCCTTTTTTGAGGATCTCGATATTCCAGAACCGGATCACAATCTCCTGGTCGGTTCGGCAACCCATGGGGCGCAGACGGGGAAAATACTCGAGCGACTCGAGCCCCTCCTGATGGAATACCATCCCGATCTGGTTGTGATTTACGGGGACACCAACAGCACACTCGCCGGGGCCCTTGCTGCGGCCAAGTTACATATCCCGCTGGCTCACGTTGAGGCCGGCCTGCGATCATTTAATCGCCGCATGCCGGAAGAAATCAATCGTGTTGTCGCAGATCATATCTCGGACATCCTCTTGGCACCGACTCCGGTCGCTGTCGAAAACCTGAATCGCGAGGGAGTGGCTCCCGAAAGCATCCATCTTGTGGGAGATGTCATGAAAGACGCCGTGGCCCATTACAGCCAACGTGCAGGCGGCGAGAACGGCATCGGGACGCACGTTGCGCGAGAGGATGGTCCCTACGTCCTGGCCACCATTCATCGCGCGGAGAATACCGACGACCCGGATCGCCTGGAGGCGATCTTTGAGGGACTTGCCCAGGTCGCCAGCGAAATCCCCGTCGTTCTGCCGTTGCATCCCCGCACAAAAAAATATTTACAACAACTCGGCTGGTCCAATCCCGTGGAGGATCGCCTGCGACTGAGAGAACCGGCGGGCTACCTGGAAATGCTCCAACTTGCGCAGCATGCGACAGCGATCGTGACGGACTCCGGCGGCGTGCAAAAAGAGGCCTACTTCCACAAGCTGCCGTGCGTTACGCTCCGGGACGAAACCGAATGGACGGAGTTGTTAGACTGGGGGTGCAATCGACGTATTTCTCCAGATTCGGCTGAGGTCGTGGCCCACGGCATCCAGGAGGCGCTGCGGGTAGGCTTTCCGAGCCAGATCCCAGAGGACCTTTACGGTGACGGCAAGGCGGGTGAAAGGATTGCCCGCATCCTCGTGTCGTAAGCGCCGTCCGCAACACACCCCACTTTGGGTCGCGGCGGGTCGCGGCGACCGACCCCTCGCCCGCTGGGCAATTTGAAGAGAAAGTCTAATCCGCAGCGCGTCGATAATGTCCGCTGCGGCCTCCTGTTTTTTCCTCAACACGACCCGTCTCAATGGTCATTTCCCGATCGATCGACTTGCACATGTCGTAAATTGTTAGCGCCGCCACACTCACGGCGGTCAAGGCCTCCATCTCCACACCCGTGCGGGCTGTCACACCGATGGTGGCCCAGATCTCGATGGTTTCCTGATCGGGAAACTGAAAATCAACTTCGACTTGTTCCAGTGCAAGCGGATGACAAAGGGGAATGAGTGTTGCGGTCTGCTTGGCCCCCATGATGGCAGCCAGACGGGCAACTGCCAGCACATCACCTTTTTCAAGATCCCCTCCTCGAAGCCGCTGCTGCGTGAGCGGGGTCATACGAATCAGGCCGCTGGCGCGGGCCAGTCGCTGCGTAATTTCTTTACCGCCCACATCCACCATGCGGCTTGCCCCCTGCTCATCAAAATGGCTTAATCGACCCATCTCCTGAATCCCTCGTAAGCCGTGCTGTTTTGTCTAACCCCCATTTTAGGCCAGACAATCTCCCCGTCGAGTAGTCTGCAGGCAAGCCAGCACGCTTGCTGTGAAGCAATGTCGGGAAACAAACCCGCCCCCTCGTGGATACCGATCTCTCGTTTTAGAAAAATCGGGTTCACAACGACCCACAAAAAAACCCGCCCCCGGCAGAGCACCTGCCGACGGCGGGTGAGGAAATGGTTGCTAGCCTAACGAGATGGGTCGTCTGCCCTAT
>JAUWIQ010000449.1 GCA_030605285.1 Planctomycetota bacterium | reverse complement strand
GCCGGCTCCCTCGGCCTGTAGCGACCCACGGGGGAGGCCGGCGACGACTTTTGGAACCGCCTCGTGAATACCGGGCATTGTGATCGGTGGGGGTCTCCGGTCGCTCGTATTTGTGGCGGTGGAGTCTCGGTCCCCAGAGAGGTTGCGCTCCGTCATTGCTGGCCGCTTGCCCGGGGCCTTTGCCTCTTCAGATTTTGAAATGGGTGCTAGTGGCAAAAGAATTCCTGCAATTAACTAGGCCGCCTGCTCGGCAGACGACTTGTTTTCAGAAAGCCCGAGGCATTTTTTCTGGTTGGCCGTGTCCTCTGGAGTAACGGCAGAGGTTTTGACGGGTCGGTTTTTTATGGTCCACAAAAAGGCGTATTTTGTGAACACGCTGTTTGCAGCGAGACAACTGAGCAACAGCCCAGGGCGACCATCTCGAAATCCTTGTTTCCAGAGGTAGTGTCGCAGAAATCGCAGCAAGGGGCGAATTGCAAGATTCATTAATCCAGGCTGACATCCTTTTTGTTGCAGGTCCTGAGCGGCCAATTGTGCGTAGCGGATATTTTTTTCCAACATCTCTTTGAGCGAATCGCAGGTGTAGTGCAGTAAAGAGTTCTGCAGTCGGCCAATCGTCTTTGATGGTACCATGAGGTGCTCGTGGACGTGGCGATCGTCATATTGGCAGTTTTTACCTCGAAAGAGTCGTACCGGTGCGTCCCGCTGCCATCCACTGAAGCGGATCGGATTGCCTAGAAAGTAGTTTATTCGAGGGATGCGGTAGGCCTCGCATTTTGGAGTTTCCGCAAGCAACTGGTTGATTTCTACAGCCAAGTTGTCCGTGACTCGTTCGTCCGCATCAAGTGCCATGACCCAGGGATGCATCGCTTGAGGTATGGCCCAATTCTTAAAGCTCGATGGATTTTTGTATTCCCGTTGGACCACTCGAATCTTGTCTTGGCTACTGGCAAGATCCGCCACAATCTCGAGCGTCTCGTCCGTCGATCCAGAGTCCGCGATCAAAATCTCAGCCGCGATATTTCTAACTGAATCGATACAGTCACGTATGTTGTGGGCTTCATCCTTGCAGGGGATCAGCACGGTAAGTTTCTGGCGCATAAAAAATAATCTGCCGCGAAAATTAACAGGGGGGATTTGGCAAGGGACTGCTGAGAATATAAACGATTTGAGGGGCATTAAGAATGCTAATTGTTGGAGCAACGGTCGCTATCCCAGGTAGAAAACTTCTCGGCTTGAATTTCGATCTTTATTTCGGATCGTGATAGCATGATTGCCGAGAAATTTACCTTGCGATAAATTCCTATCAGTTTTATAAGATGGGATGGCGGGCGCTGATGGTTTCCGATCTTTGAGGTGTTAAGGCAATGCAACCTAAGGATAATCTTTACTTGTGGCGGCGTATTGGTGAAGGTGCTGAGTGATGGATGGTGCGCATGACTTCCACGATTTTCAGGCCAAGCTCCGGCAAGAGTCGGCCTGGCCACAGGTAGTCGACTACGTCCGCTGGCAGCAGGATGTTGCCGCTTCCGAAGAGGCTGGTCTTGATCGTCCCGTTCCTCCCGATGCTGTGCCTCTTTCCATCAATCTGGATTTGACAACGGCCTGCAACTATCAGTGTGATCACTGTATCGATTGGAATATTCTCAATTCGGGTGTGAAACATCGTGAGCAGCAACTCCGCGATTCACTCCGCGAGTTGGCCAGTCGTGGGATGAAGTCGGTTATTCTGATTGGCGGCGGTGAGCCGACGCTCTATCCCCGATTTGTCGAAATCGTGCGGTACCTTAAAGAACTGCGGCAGCAGGTTGCCATTGTCAGCAACGGCAGCCGGGGCGACCGCTTACTGGCAGCTGCCGAGTATTTAGAACCGCCGGACTGGATCCGCCTTTCACTAGATGCCGGCAGGGACGAAACATTCCAGGCCATACACCAACCTCGTCATCCGGTGACCCTGGATCAGATTTGCGAGTGGGTCCCGAAGATTAAGCGGGACAACGCATCGATCCGCATTGGATATTCGTTCATTGTGACCTGGAGAGGGGCAACCCGTGAAGAGGTATCGATTGTCGAAAACATGGATGAGCTTGTGATCGCGGCAGAGCGCGCGCGCGGATATCAATTCGACTATCTCTCGGTGAAGCCGTTTTTGATGCGACAACCGGAAAACCATGCCGAAATCATGAATCCCGAGGGGGCCGAGCAGGAGTTGAGTGGGGTGATTGAACGTCTGACAAAATTGCTCACGCAGGCGAAGCAACTGGAGACCGATTCGTTCAAGATCATCGAAAGTACAAACCTCAAACTTCTGCAGCAGCAAAGCTGGCGGGAGTATACGCGGCAGCCCCAGCAATGCCACATGCAGGCACTACGTCAGGTCCTTACGCCCCAAGGTATCTTCAACTGCCCTGGCTACCGGGGTGTTGCGATGGCGCGCATAGCGGGTCCCGGAGACTATGGTAACGATTTGGCCATTCAGCAGACACAAAGCAAGTTGGCTGAGAAGATCAGAAGCTTTGATGCATCCCACCAGTGCGCCAACGTAACCTGTCTTTACAATGCAACCAACTGGTGGCTCCAGGATTTAATTGATCATCCTGAAAAAATCGAGCAGATTGAAGCAATTCCAGACGGCCCGGACTTGTTTCTCTAAGCGGCTGAAAAACCCGGTGCCACCCCATTCAATTCGATGTTGTCCGTGCCGGGTGTCAATGGGTTTGCTGCCAAACCCATTGAAGGAGCAGAGCCGCGACAACTTGCGACGAGATCGGCGTGACGATCCAGGTTCCATGACGGTAGTCGCGACCCCCTCGGCCGATGCGCCAAAGTTG
>JAUWIQ010000060.1 GCA_030605285.1 Planctomycetota bacterium | reverse complement strand
GGGAGTTGGGATCAGACTTCTCGCGCAAGCCGTCTGCCGGTGGCGAGGCAAAAGGCGCTCCCTGCGACTCCTCCGCAGGCAGCGCAACTGAGGAGGCAACCGACTTTGGCTGTTGCGTTTCTTGCCACCTTACCAACGCATCCACCGTGTGATTAATCGAGGGGGACATGTAGTTGAAAAGGGCCTGCGGATAGACACCTAGGACGATCGCGAGGATACAGAGCGGGATTGCAATCGACCACTCACGGGGCGTAATCGGGGTCAGCGCCTCCGGGTGCGGCCCCTTATATTCCGGCCCCAGATAGACCCGCTGGATGGCCCAGAGGATGTACGCTGCCGTGAGGATGACCACAAAGGCCGAGATCACCGCCAACACAATACTGAAGTTCCAGGCGCTTAAAACGACAAGCACTTCGCCGATAAATCCACAGAGCCCGGGCAAACCGAGCCCGGCAAAGAAGATCAAAATGGCGATCCCGCTGTAGACCGGCATCTTGGCAAACAGCCCGCCAAATTTATCGAGATCGCGGTGATGGACTCGATCGTAGATGACTCCAACAAGAAAAAACATGCCGGCCGAGCTGATCCCATGGGCGATCATCTGGAACATCGCGCCATTCATTCCCATTTTCCAATAGTCGGCGTTAAAACCGTTTGCCTCCACAGCACTCCAGACACCGATTCCTAAAATGACGTATCCCATATGACTGACTGAACTGTAGGCAACCATCCGCTTAAAGTCTTTCTGCGCCAGGGCTGCGAAGGCGCCATAGACCATGCTCACCACCCCGACTAAGCAAACCACCCAGGCCAAGTCGTAGGCAGCCTCGGGACAAATGGGATAACAAATGCGCAAAATCCCATAGCCACCCATCTTGAGGAGGACTCCCGCCAGAATCATCGAGATCGGTGTCGGGGCTTCGACGTGCGCATCGGGCAGCCAGGTATGCACAGGCACGCTGGGAACTTTAATTACAAAACCGATGAACAACAGCACAAAGGCCCACCATTGAATCGATTTTCCGTCCTCCGTGAATGCGCTCTTGCTGAATTGCTTGGTATGCTGGCCCAGTTGCTGCAGGGCCAGAATGTTGAAAGTATGTCGCGCGGCCCCAGGGTCCTTTTCTCGACTTGGAGCCTCCGCTCGCCAAGCATCCACTTGCCTGATGTCGGCAACCACATGTCCGTCCACCAACTGCTTGTCGTTGAGTTCGCGCAGGTCGCTGTTGAAGTACAGCATGAGGATCGCGATCAGCATCAACACGCTACCGATCAGCGTGTAGAGGAAGAACTTGATCGCCGCATATTCCCGCCGGGGGCCGCCCCAAACACCGATCAAAAAATACATCGGCAGAAGCATGACTTCCCAGAAAACATAGAAAAGGAAAAAGTCGAGTGCGAGAAAAACACCCAGCATTCCCGTTTCCAACAACAGAAACAGCACACAGTAAGCCTTGACGTGCTTGGTGATCGGCCAACTGGCGCCCATTGCCAGCATGGCGATAAAGGCCGTCAGGACGAGGAGCGGAAAACTAATGCCATCCATCCCCATGTAGTACTGGATATCAAATGCAGGAATCCAATTCACCTGAAAAACATTCTGCATCTCGGATACTGCGGAGGTAGCGAGCGAGAAGTGGGGCCCCCCACTGATTCCCGGCAAGGCCATCACGACCGTGGCGGCAAAGACGAGCACCGTAAAGAGCAGACTCACCCGTTTGATTGTTTCGGTATTCTCGCGAGGCAATAGCAGCAGAATCAGCGAACCTGCCGCAGGCAAAAACACGAGAATGGTCAACGGCCAGAAATAGGGATTATCCATGGAAGTCCTGCTGCACTTTTATTCTTGTGACCTAAATGTGTTAATTCGTCAGCCCAAAGGTCGCAACCAAATACATTGCCACCGTACCGACGATAATAAAAACGACGTATTGCCGAAGTCGGCCTGTTTGCACCTTGCGAAGCCAAAGACCGATTGCATAGGTTTTTCTTGCCGTCCAGTTGACCGAACCATCGATAACGATCTGGTCGATCCAGCGATCGAAACCGCCAGTAAACCGACGAGTCACCACGGCCAGATTATCGACCAACCAGTCGATGCCACCCCGATCAAAACCCGCCACACAACGACCGCACCAGAGGGTGGGTCTCACGAAGATCTTGTCGTAAAGTTCATCGAACCACCATTTGTTCAAGAGGAAGCGATAGATCGGTGCAAACATGCTGCGTACTTCCGCAGGGTCGATCAATCGCCACCAATAAATACAGCAGGCCAGTAAAAGACCGGCCATTGCCATACCAAAAGCGATCATCCCGGCCGTTAGATGGATCTCCGCATCGTGGGAGCCATGTTCATTCGGCATCATGACCGCGGCCAATTGGCCTGTAAAATCGACGCCCGTCCCGTCCGGCCGGGCCTGTTCGAGCATTTGCACCAGCGGACTGGCTGCCGGATTGGTGAAATCCTCGATGTCGGCCGGCATCGCAACGAAGACCGCAAAAAACGCCAGGACCGCCAAAGGCATCCACATCACGCGCGGGGATTCATGTGTATGCTCGTATCGGTGCTTGTCGCGCGGCGGACCTATGAAGGTCATAAACCACAGACGGAACATATAGAACGCCGTGATCGCGGCACCGCCCGCCGCCACGTAAAACATCGCATTCCAGGCTGCGTTATTTTTTCCAAAATGCAATGCCTGCGCAAGAATCGCGTCTTTCGAGTAATATCAACTGAGGCCGACAATCGTCGGCACCCCCGCACCAATGATCGCCAAGCAACCGATCAACATGGTCGTTGCGGTAATTGGCATCTTGCGCCGCAAACCGCCCATCTCCGGCATTTCGTTGGTATGGACCGCGTGAATCACCGACCCGGAACACATAAAGAGCTAGCTCTTAAAAAAGGCATGGGTGATCAAATGCAACATTCCTGCCACCCAGCCACCCACTCCGAGTGCGAACATCATGTACCCCAACTGCGAGAGCGTCGAATAGGCAAGCACCCGTTTGATGTCGGTCGCGGTAATCGCAATCGTTGCCGCCATAAACAGTGTAATGCAGCCCAGAATGGCAATGACCAGCAACACCTCCGGCGTAAACATGGGATAAAAACGTCCTACAAGAAAGACGCCCGCCGCGACCATCGTGGCAGAGTGTACCAATGCGGAAACGGGTGTCGGACCCTCCATCGCATCGGGCAACCAGACATGCAGCGGGAACTGGGCACTCTTGCCCACACAGCCGCAGAAAATCCCCAGGCCTGCCACCACAAGCAGCAAGTGCCCAGTGTATGCCGGATCTTCGGCACCCATCACCTTGGCACTCTTTACCATCCCCGCAGGAGTTTTCAGTCGATAACCCTCGGAAACCGGTCGTGCCTGCTCGAACATCCCCGCTTTGACGATTTCGCCCGTCGCATTTTTTTCGCCACCAAAGGAAAACGTACCGAGGCTGCCCCAGAGGGCCATCAACCCAATAATCATTCCAAAGTCACCGATGCGGTTGACAATAAAAGCCTTGTTGGCTGCCGTCGATGCACTTTTGCGTTCGATATAAAAACCAATCAAAAAATAAGAGCAGATGCCGACCAACTCCCAAAAGATGAACGTCATCGCGATGTTGCCCGCGATCACGATCCCCAACATGCTGAAACAAAATAGGGAAAGGTACTGAAAGAATCGGAAATACCGTCCTTTGCGGTGAAGATGCTCCCCATTGGAAAGCGTGACTTCGTGATCGGTAACCGCTTCAAGTTCCTCATGCATGTATCCTATGGCATAGAAATGGATGCATGTGGCAATCAGCGTGACCATGCAAAACATCAACACGGTCAAGGCGTCGATATAATATCCGATGGTGATCTTGAGATTGCCCAAGTCGACAAGGGTGTACCAGTCATCAAAATACGCGGCCTTCGGTTCTGCACCATGTCCCCCCGCATGCGGTTCCGCTTGCTCCGGGTGGGCGGCATCGGCCACGGGCCGTACGGACGCGCGGGACGCCGCCGAGCTGCGTGGTGCAGAGGATTCCAATGCGCGCCCGGCAGGCACCACGATGGCGTGCTCGCTGTCGGACGCATCGGCATGATGACCTGCCGCGACACCGTGTCGACCAATCCAACAGAACATCGCGGCAACGGAGAGCACAAAGCTTGCCAGAATTGCGGCCGTGGCCAGGTAGCCGGCACCGCGCCCGGCAGCCCCCAGCCGCGATCCGAAAAACAGGATCGCGCAGAAGGAAGCCAGTGGCAAAAGCCAGGCCAGTAACAACAGCGTGGAGAGTGTCGACTCCAACGTAATCAGCCCTTCAGTTCATCCGCTCGATCAATATCCACGGTCGAGTGGTTGTTATAAAAATTCAATACAATCGCCAGCGCAATCGCCGCTTCGGCGGCCGCCAAGACGATCACAAAGAGTGAGATAATTTGACCGTCCAGACCCAATTGATAGGCCGGATTGCGTTCCAAAAAACCACTGCCGAAGGCGACAAAATTGAGATTGGCCCCGTTGAGGACGAGTTCAATCCCCATCAGGATTCCGAGGGCATTGCGCTTGGTCGCCATGCAGACAGCACCCGAAACAAACATGATGGCACCCACCACCAGGTAGTGTGTGAGTCCGACAGGTTGCGAAATAAAATCCAGCATCACTTTTCGATTCGTGTCCCTGCTGCGCCCTTCAATCAGGCGCGCTCTGAAACACTCGTCTCTCCCGGTTTTGTACGCCTTTTGGTTCTCGCCAGATACGCTGCACCAACAAGCACCACGAGCAAATGAATGGAAATAATTTCAAAGGGGAGTAAGTACCCCGAAACATCGTCTCCCGGAACTCCCAGGAAACCGAGTCCGATCCGGGTCGCTGTGGGGACGGACACCGGTTCAGTAGAGGTAACTCGCTCAAAGCGTGGGTGGTCCGCTAGTGCCTCGTCGGCTGCGCTCGGTGGCAAACCGATCTGAAACGCAACCGGGAGCAGGATCACCAGCAGTGTTCCTCCCACCAGCGCCGCGAGCACCCAATCACCGCCCGAAGTACGGATGGATACAAAAGGACTCTGCGCGGTGAGCATGACACCGAAAACCAGTAGCACCAGGGTGCCTCCGACATAGAGGACCAGCTGCATGGTGCCTACAAAATCGGCTCCCGCGAGGAAATGCAAACCGGAGGTCGCCGCCAGGGCAAGAATCAAATAAAACGCCATGCGAACGATATTGGATGAAAAAACGACTGCCAGCGCAAAGAAAGAGGTCAAAATCCCAAAGAACAAAAAGAGCAACGTGTGCCAATTGATACTTTCCACGACCTAACGCTCCTCACCGACTCGAGCCAAGTTTTCTTGTCGTGGCAAGGCATTGGCCGGCTGCCGATGCACTTCACGCTCTCGTACAGCAGTCCCCTTCAGGTGCTGCTCGCGAACCTCGCCAGGCAACCGCGGACTGCCGCCCTGATGGAAAGGCAAAACATCGCCGCCGTTTGGCAGCCCAAATAACTGCCAGGTGAGGACGCCGACAAACATCACCGCGACAATCGGCGTGCAGTATTTCCAACAGGTCGTGATGACCTGATCGATCCGTAACCGTGGCAGAGTCCAGCGGATCCAAATCATCAAAACCACACCCAGGACCGCCTTGAAAATGAAGTTCATCAGCCCCAGCAGGTTGACAAAGAAAAATGCCCAACCGGACAGCTCCGCAGCGTGGGTCGCAAAGAAAAACTGGCCCACAGGGAAAGGGCCGTTCCAACCCCCAAGAAATAGAATGGAACCCAAAGCCGAGACCAGGAACATCGACCCGTATTCGGCCATAAAAAAGAAGCTCCAACGGAGCCCCGAATATTCTGTGTGGAAACCGGCAACCAATTCGCTTTCGGCCTCCGCCAAGTCGAAAGGTGCCCGGTTTACGCTAGCAAGTGCACAGGTGGAATAGACAAAAAATGTGATGAACGTAAATGGATCGTGAAAGACAAACCAATTGGTAAACCAACCGGCCTGAAGATTCCCGATTTTTGTTAAATCCATCGTGCCCGCAATCAACACGGGAATCACAATACAAAGGCCAAGAGGCACTTCGTAACTAATCACCTGGGCCGCTTCACGCATGGCCCCAAACAAGGACCATTTGGAGGCCGAGGCATATCCGGCAAGGATCACGCCAAAGACTTCGAGCCCCAGAACCGCCACGACAAAAAACACCGCCACATTAATGTCCAGGCCAACCCAACCGGTCGCAAAAGGCAACGCAATGAAAGCACAAAACGATGCGGAGAAGGCGACATAGGGTGCGATGCGAAACAACATCCCATCGGAGCCAAGCGGCCTGAGATCCTCCTTCGCAAGCAGCTTGATGCCATCCGCAATCGTCTGCAACCAGCCAAATTTACCACCGACTCGCGTGGGTCCGAGTCGATCCTGAATCCGACCTGCAATCTTACGCTCGAGCCAGATAAAAAATATCGCTCCTACCGCGATCACATGCAGCAACAGAACTGCGGCCACCAGGGCAGCGCAGAAATACGCAACCGACGGATACCAACCCCAGTTATTAATTAAGAATTCCGACACGGCAAGCTACTTTAAATGCGGGCGGCGCATCCTCTCTTCAAGTTTTGATGCCCTCGCCTGCAGCGATCGGTTGCATCCACCACAAGGGCAGAGCAGAAGTCGTGAAATATAACACAAGCCGATGGCAACAGGCAAGCCCCTAAGCGGTTTTAAGCATGCTTCAAAAAACGTTTATTGGAGGTCTACTGGGAATTACCTCGCCAATCCTCAACGATCGATTTCGCCCATTACGATATCGAGCGATCCGACAATCGCCGGAATGTCCGCGAGCAGCGTATTGCGACACAACTCAGAGGTTACCGAAAGATTGCAGAAACAACTGCTGCGCGCCCGCACTCGCCACGGAATGGTCGTCCCATCACTAACGATATAGAAACCCATCTGCCCCCGGGGTGCCTCTGTCTCTAGATAAACCTCGCCCTTGGGAAGTTTTGCATTGAGCTTTACCGGTTCTCCGTGAGAACCTGTTGCCGTGCTGTAACGGTCGATCGCCTGGCGGACCAAGTCGATCGCCTGGCGGACTTCCAACATGCGTACGTAGAATCGGTTCCAGCAGTCCCCTAATCTGGTCTCGGGTGGAATCGCAGGATACTTGTGATCCTGCGGATAACGGCCATCCTTTACAACGATCACTTCAAATGCATAACCATCGTACATGTTTGTGCACCACTCTTCGCCGTCACGGCGAAGATCCAGATCGACGCCACTTCCCCGCAGCACAGGGCCCGTGCAACCGTAATTGATTGCCATTTCGGGACTCATCACCCCAATATTGGCACAGCGCTTGATGAAGATCGCATTCGTGGTCAATAGCGCATGGTACTCATCGATCACGGGAAGAAACTGCTCCAGAAAGGCCTCACACTTTTGCAACCATCCTGGAGGAAGATCTGCCGTGGCACCGCCCACGGTCAGGTAACTGTAGGTTAACCGTGCACCACATGCTTCTTCGAAAAGGTCGAGAATTTTTTCCCGTTCACGAAATGCATATAAAAAGGGGCTGAAAGAACCGAGGTCCAGACCATAAGCCCCCATGCCCACCAAGTGCCTTGCGATCCGCTGCATTTCTGCAATGATCACGCGCAGATGCCGCGCTTTCTCAGGCACGTGCAAGTTCATCAGCTTTTCCACGCACAGCGACCAACCGAGATTCATACTCATCCCGGCCAGATAATCCATGCGATCGGTGTAGGGGATCCACTGTCGTGGCGTAAGGTTTTCTCCTATTTTTTCTGCACATCGGTGCAGGTAACCAATGTGGGGTGTCACCTCGGAAACGATTTCCCCATCCGTTCGCAATACGAGCCGAAGAACTCCATGCGTACTTGGATGCTGGGGTCCCATGTTGACCAGCATCTCATCCGTACGGACGTCGTACTCGACAATGCGGGTTTCTTCGATGGTGGACATAAGCGGTTGAGGTATGGGTGACTGTTGCTAATGGGCTGCTAAGGAGTCCGCTGATGATTGCTCGTCAAATGAATTGGGCTACCAAAAGATTTCGTTTCAGCGACAGCGGATTCCATGGTATTCGAGTGGCATTTCATAATCTTTCCGGAGGGGATGCCCGACCCAATCTTCCGGGCAGAGAATCCGTCGCAAATCGGGGTGACCGCGGAAATGAACCCCCGAGAGATCATAAACTTCGCGTTCGTGCCAGTCCGCCGTACGCCAGACCTCCACCACCGAAGGAACCTCTGGAAGTTCATCCCCCAGGGCATCTTTCCAACGCGGTAAAATAACCTTCAATACCAAGCTTTTTTTGTTCGCGACACTCCACAAATGGTAGACCACCTCCAGGTGCGGTTCCCAATTGAGCTTGGCCGCTTTTATCGGATCGGGCTCGAAATAATCGACGCCACTGATACAAGAGAGGAAATCAAATCGCAACTCGGGATCATCGTGCAGGAACCGACAGACCTCCAACAGGCCTTCCGGCGCGATTTCAATCCAGGGATCGATCGCCTCCAGATTCGCCCCCTGAATCTGGTCGCCAAATCGCTCCTTAAGTTGGGTGATCAGATCCTGTCCACTCATATTTCATATCCTGAAAAAAAATTGTCGTTCTCACCTGCCGGCCACATCAACCCGATTTCCC
>JAUWIQ010000257.1 GCA_030605285.1 Planctomycetota bacterium | reverse complement strand
GGCTTCGGGGTGACCCCGACCGCCAAAAAGACATTTCCGGCCGTCGCCAAGCGGATGGCATTTATTACGCCCGACCAAGTCCTCGATGTCGCCACCGCGGTCGTGAAGGTGCAGCGCGATTTCGGCAATCGGGCGGATCGCAAAGTGGCCCGGATGAAATATCTGATTGCCAACTGGGGCTTGGAAAAGTTCAAAGCCAAGGTGGAAGAATACTATGGCCAACCGCTGCCCGAGCCGCACCCGGATGATGTGAGCGGGTTCGACGACCACCTCGGCTGGCACGAACAGGGGGATGGCAGCTGGTTTTACGGACTGAATATTGAAAATGGCCGTATTCAAGATCAAGGCACCCTGAAGCTGAAAACGGCGATCCGCGAAATCTGCAATTCGCTTCAGCCGCCCTTGCGTTTCACCAGCCACCAATCCATTCTTTTCGTCGACGTGGCGGAAAAGGATAAGCAGACACTCGAAGAGATCCTCCGCCGCAACGGTGTGCCGCTCACGGAACAATTCAGCATCGTGCGCCGCTGGTCGATGGCCTGCCCGGCGCTGCCGACATGAGGCTTGGCCGTGACCGAGAGCGCGCGGGTCCTGCCCGGGATGATGGATCAACTGGAGGTCGAGCTGGCGAAACTGGATCTTGCCGAGGAAATCTTTACGACCCGCATGACCGGTTGCCCCAATGGCTGTGCCCGCCCCTACAATTCCGACATTGGTCTGGTCGGCAAAACATTAGGAAAATACACCATCCTGATCGGCGGCCGCCGCCTGGGCGATCGGCTCAATTGGATCTACAAAGATCTGGTCCCGGCGGCCGAAGTGGTAGCGACGCTCATCCCTCTTTTTCGGTACTTCTAGCAGGATCACAAAAAAGGAGAAACGTTTGGTGATTTTTGTGAGCGCAAAGGTTTGGACGCCCTGAGAGCATGGTCCGAGCAAGAGGCCGGTGCGGTTTAGCGGACAAGACTGGCCTCCGGGGCTCGTCCCTTTTTGCAAGCGGCCCGTTATTGGTTGCGGGGAACGGAGTTCTCGGGGATTGGACCGCGCGGTTTTCCACGGTTCGCCGTCCCCTCTGCGGATGGCAAAGCGCTCGTTTTCAGCGGACCGACCGCCGCTTCTTTCCGCACCCCGCTTGCTGCCTCTTGCGGCTTATCCTGACCCTGGATTTCGCGCCACGGATTTCCCGCCTGATAACTCTTCAATTCCGCTTCCAACTGCTCATCGGCTCTCTCATCACCAAGTTGTACCGCCTTGCTCGACCAGTTGATGGCGGATTCGAAGTCGCCATTCTCCGCATGGGCGGCGGCTAAGGTGCTGAGAATATGGGCCTTCTTATATTCTGTGGCCTGGCAGGCTTGGATGGCAAGCTTGAGAGAGCGTTTGCCGTCACGTATTTCAGCTTCCGGGGAGGTGGCCAGCACCCAGGCCAGATTGTTGAGCAAGCCCGCATCTTCTGGATTCAGCTGCAGTGCTTTTTCATAAGCGGCAATCGCTTCGGTCTGACGTCCTAAATTGAGCAACAGATCGCCACGACTGCGATAGATGGAACCATGTTTCTCTACCGGGATGGAGGGCTTGGTGAGTAGCTTCTCGTAGATGTCCAGTGCCCGCTGCTCCTGTTTATTGGTCACAAAAAAAGTAGCCTGGATCATGAGCAGGGCATTGTTGTCCGGCATCGCCTCAATCGCCCGTTGCAGCCCGGCAAGCGCTTCATCCATCCGACCATTGGCCGCCAGAACGCGTGCCCGCATTTCCACCGCATTGAGTAACTTGGCGTCCACGGCCAAGACGCGTTCGATGTCATCCAAAGCCGCCCGGGTATTGCCCGCAGCCTGATGAATCCGGGCGCGCAACAATCGCCAGGAGAGATTATCGGCGACCAGCTCGAGTGCCCGGTTGATATCCGAGAGGGCTTTTTCTGTACGCTTCATTTTCAGATAGACCTGAGCCCGATAGGCGTACGCCGAACCGCTATCGGGGTCCAGTTCAATTGCCCGATTCAAACTGGCAAGCGCTTGATCCAGGTCACTCTGGAAAAACAAACTCAGGGCCAAGGCCTCATGCACCCGGAAGTTATCCGGTTCCAGAGCGGCCGCTTTTTGGAAGTCTTCTGTGGCCTGTTGGATGTTGTCTGTGCGGATATAGTAGGCCCCGCGGGCACGAAGTGCTATCGCCAACTCAGGCTGCAAAGTCAGGGCCCTGTTGTAGTCCGCCAGTTTCTTTTTACCGTCGTCTGTTATTTCTCCCCGCAGGGTCAGAGCCATCGCCTGAATCGCTGGATGATTGGCAGACTGTTCAATGGCTTTACCAAACTCGTGCCGCGCCTTTTTGAGGTCGCCGCGCGGAAGGGTCTGAATTCGTCCGATCAGCAAGTGTGCCTCGGGAAGGTTGTCCTGTCGCTGGATCGCCAGTTCGAGGTCTGCGAGCGCAATACGAGCCAGTGCCAACCAATTTTCGCTGGGAGGATTGCGATCAAAGATCTCTTCGCAAAATCGAGTTGCGCGCTCGATGCGAGTCGAAACAATCAATTGTTTGGCAAAAAGTAAATTCGGTTCATCCAAGCCCACGGCGATTGCCTTTTTGCAGAGTTGGATTACCTGCTCCAGATCCTGAAAGGTCTGGGCTGTAATTTTCAGTTTCGTTGCCTCATCCAAATAATCCGCGCTCGATTTCGTCGATTCGGTGGCCCCCGATTCTTTGGTTGGGGCGATTGGCTGTTCCTCGTTCTGTTTCTCGTCCGCCTCAACCTGCGTCGGCGCTGCGTCCGGAAGGGGCCTCTCCTTAGGATCTTCAGCGCAGGACGGAGCAATACAAAATGAAAGGATCAGAGCGGCGAAATAACAGGGAATAAAAGTTTTCATGCAAAGGCTCCCGAAAGTTATCTCGCACGTGGCCACAAAGCCGCCACGGCAGGCAGAGATATTCTGTCCCGTATTGTACACTTTAGCCGTTGCAGAGCCCACATCAGACGTTATTTTGAGATCCCAGTCGTTCCTAGGACCCCGTCTCAGTCAATGTCGCCAGAGCGAGTCAAGAAGAACTGTTTGTCGGCAATAAGTTGTGGCGAAATCGGGACAGCCAGCACGCGCCAGGCATAAAAAACCCGGACTGTCGTTGCAGGCAGTCATACATTGGGTGGCGAAGAGACAGGCTTCAAAGAACTCGAGTCTGTTTAATGATTCCGCCAGAATCCAGGTAAAAAGAGGACCAACACGGCAAAGATTTCCAGTCGGCCGATCATCATCAGCCAGATAAAGAGTACCTTCGCCTGGGGTGTGAAGTGGGTGTAGGTGTATTTCGGACCTACAGTGCCAAGCCCGGGCCCCACATTGTTGAGCGTGGCCGCGACACTCGAGGCACAATCGATCAACTTGTGATCCATGTGCTCGAACCCGGTACCCCCACGAATCCATGTCTCATTCGGCTCGGTGGTAATTAAGAACATCCAACTGGAAACGAAAATAAGAAGAATCAAACCAAAATAGACGAGGATGTTCTTGCGAAGGTTTTGATCCTCGACCGCCTGTTCGCCAAGCCGAAGTGGCCGCACAACGGTAGGGTGGTAGGATTTTTCAAGTTCAAGGCGAAGGATATTCAGAAACATGATGTGCCGGATAACTTTCAATCCACCTCCCGTACTGCCAGCACATCCACCAACAAACATTAGCAAAAGTAAAGCTCCGCGGCCAAAATCATTCCACTCATCAAAATTAGCGACGGTACTGTACCCGGTCGTAGTCATGATGGAGACAACCTGAAAACTACTTTGTCTTAAACCAGAAGCTAACGATCGCCAAAAATCATCGCCAACATAAAACAGACGGTCATGATGGACATAGCCAAAAAGAACAACCAGCAACGAAAGGCTGAAGAGCGTGACGATATACGTCCGCCATTCGATGTCCTTGAAAAGTTTGAGGGGTTGCCCAATCGCAACAAAATACAACAACGTAAAATTCGTCCCCGCAATTACCATAAACAACATAATCGTCGACTCGGCCCAGAGGGCGCCGGCAGGTCCAACATTGGGTAACTGCGAGAAGTGTCCAATGCTGTCGTTGTAAGTGCTGAATCCACCCGTCGCCATGGTACCGAAAGCAGTACACAAAGAATCGAACCACGAGAGTCCATAGCAGCCAAGGATCACAGACAATACAAGGGTCAGCACGAT
>JAUWIQ010000173.1 GCA_030605285.1 Planctomycetota bacterium | reverse complement strand
TCGCCCTCTCAAGTCCGACCGGAGCCTGGGCCATGGCCGCAACTGCAATGCTCTTCCTCGTGGCTTGCTCGACTTGTGCCCTGTTTTCAGGCGGATCCCTTCCAACGGTGCTGATGAGTCCGCTGCTCTACGCACTACTTTATGTCGCCTACGGAATCGGTTTTGTCTGCGGCCTGATTGAGTCGCCCGCTCTGCAGCACAACGCGCGCTCTTAGCGAACTAGAGAAGCCCTCGAGAGGAGCGTTTTGAGACAACCGGCAATCGCAGCTTCCCGAGTGAATTTTCTTACTGCCAGAACGTCTTGAAGTGCTGCACAAGCGCGTCCTCCGGATCGCTGAATCTCCGGGCCAAACGGTCACTCAAATTTCCGGGTGGCGTACCCTCGCGAATATCTGCCAAAAATCGCACGAGTTCCACTCTGGCTTCCGGAGGTCCATGCACCATGAAATGGACCCATGCCCAGGCGTTGCGGTATTCGCTGCGCCCCATTTCCTTGAGCTCTTGTTTGTTTTCGAGTTGCTCCATCGAGCGTAACCGCCCAAAACGAAAACTCCACACGGTACCGTTGTGATGTGGATTCTGATGCGAGCGCTCCTGCGGCGGAACCTCATAGTACTCGGCCAAACCTTCGTCAAGCCAAAGCGGTACCATCGGCAACGAGGCATGAAGCAGCGCATGCGTGCATTCGTGTCTTAAATCCGTATGCAACTGATCGGAAAGGTACACGAGGACCATCCCGGGGCCATTGTTTTTGATATAAAGTGCGCGGCGCGTAGGAACCTCGGGAAACCAGCGTTTCACGAACCTGTTGTAGGAAGAACGGCCCTGAAACAGATAAATCTCAATCCGCTCGCCGCCCGGAGGAATCCCGAATTTCTTGATAAGATCCTGTTGGATCTCAGCGAGTTCGGCAAAAACAGATTCGTGTCCCTTGAGCGAGAAATCAGCCCGACAGACAAATGGCCCAGCAACCCGAAAATCGGCCCACATTGGCTCGGCTGTGACCTCAGCTCGCCCCAGGAGAAGCAATCCCAGGGTTGCGGTTGCCTTGAGCAAAACGGCGGTCTTCCGGTACCGCAAGGCAAAGAATGGATTAGGTACTCTCATCAGTTCACTTCAAGATTTTTCCGGTTGCCACAACCATGCCCGTTCAATTGCAACCGACCCATCCCACTAGGCCGTCTTGCGGCGGGAAAACCATCCACGTAGGCCCCGCTCGGTGGTGGGCTGAACCCCCCCACGAACTTCGTCGCCCAGCGCGACCGACTGGGGGTTCTGAGCGCATATTTTGAGAGCCGTCTGCTCCCCCACCAATTCCGCAGCGCGATCGAAAGCACGTCGCATCAGCGGTCGTCGGCTACGCACCCCATGGGCATCGGTTGCAATGAAATGGACAAGCCCCTCCGTGAGCAGTTGTTCCGATAATCTCCGAATCGGTTCGCCAAAGGTGCCTATCAAACTCCCCGCCGTGACCTGCATCAACCCACCCATTTCCACCAGTGGACGAACCAACGCCGGCTGACTGATAATCCCCTGGTTTCTCTCGGGATGGGACAAACTCCCCACCCTCCCAGCCGACTTCAATTCCGCAAGCAACGGCTCCAGCGGAATATAAAGTTCATGGGGCAATTCGAGTAGAATGTGTCGCCGCCGATCGGCCAACGACAACACCTCACCACGCGCAACCTGCTCAATTAAGTTGGACTCAATCCGGACATCGGCACCAGCCAATACCGAGATCGGGACCCCATTGCGCTCAAGCGCTATTTGAAGTTCCGCGACTGCGGTACGGATGTCAGCGCCCCGATTGCAGGCATAATTGCCGCACTGATGCGGCGTGCAAATCATCGTCTCGATGCCATCAGCCGCTGCCATTTTGGCCATGGCCAACGACTCTTCGAGGCTCGAAGCGCCGTCATCAATGCCTGGTAGAAGGTGGCAATGAATATCGACAAAAGATTCTACAACCACAGTCACTATCTCTCTCATGCAGCCCGGCGCATCTTGGGGCTCTCTTGCTTGGATTGAGCATCACGTTGCTTGTTGTGAGCTGGTTTAAAGGAAAGAATCTGGTCGGACGCATTGTTTTGGAGATCCAAATCTAAGTTTTTTTTCCCTCTCCTGCCTTCACTTCGGTAGGTCCACCGCGAAGCGTGAAAGCAATGGAAGCAATGGCGACACGATACCGGAACTACGAAAAAACAGCTGGCAATAACTCGGTGTAGCAAGCGGACTCGGGAAGCCTTGACCTGGGGGGACCAACAGTTCGGGCATTTCATGGAAATCCCTCTCTTTTTGGAGTTCTGCCCCAAACAGGCGATCGCGAATGCCACCAACACACCCTTTTTGCGGGTTGTCATATAGCGGGACACCCCAATTGGGACCAGACCATTTTTCCAGCAAGCAACGACCTCTCCCATCGCAACGGTGACTTTGCTTATCCCATATTGCGAAACGCGTCCCATTTTGAGACATGCTGGCAAGCCCCAGCAACGCGGTACGGGCACCACGCTTGATGCAAGCAACATTTTTTAAATTGATTATTTCAAACCACTTAAATCATCAACCCGGGCCTTTTTTTGACGCCCTGCAAAACTCGGCATCGGATTTGCATTTTCCCTCTAGCGCGAGGGGCCGCTGCCCCCAGCTGCGGTCTCGCAGCGGGAAGGAACATGCTGCCTGCGGCTGTTTTCAGATGTTGTGAACCAAGCGATGACGTCGACCTCTCGAGGTGGCTAGGAAATCCAACAAGAAAGGGAAACCATGTTAGTCCTGAGTCGAAAAATTTGCGAAGCGATCCAGATTGATGGCCAAATCACGGTCCTCGTCCAGAAAATCTCCGGCAACCGTGTCATTCTGGGTATCGAGGCACCGCAACACCTCGGCATCCAACGCAGTGAGTTGCCTGCCCAGGAGCAGCACCTCCACCGTTCTGCTCCGCTCGCGGTCGGGTGGCGGTCCACACCTCCCCAATCAACCGCGACATCCGCGAATCTCGTTTTCGAGACGCGTATTTCAAACGCAATGCTGCCGCGTCTTCGTTAGAGAGGCGAAGAATTCTCACATTTTTTCAAATCCGATACCGACTCGGTCGAGGGCTGCGGTATCTTCAAACAGCACGCCAGCGTACCGAATCGCGAGGACCTGCAACCCGCGAAGAGGCCGTGTATGGCCCGCCCGTTTCAGTGCCTAACTTTGCCAGCATGCTGGCATCCGTAGAGCGACCCCGCGCGGGAGAATCGTAATTTTCCCACCGCACCCGCACCATGTTGCCAGCAACCCGCATCCCCTGCGACGGGCCTGCCCATGCCCTCGGCAAGCGAGATGCAGCGGGAATAGGCGGTCTAGGAAGACCTTTCCGAATTTTCGTGACTTATGGATTATTTTGATTTTATTGTCTAAATGAATCCTGCGGATAACCGATAACATGAGTGGTTTGCGTCGATGCACCGCGTTTGGCGGCGAGGCAAATTTACAGCGGGGGGGCCCCAGTGCTTCAACCCGGTGATTACATACAAATGACAGCTAACTTTCGTTTTCACTTCGTACTTTTTATGTTTGCATCCGCTGCCCTAAACCAACAGCAAGGCGCCCTCGCGGCACCGCCAGCCGTGCCGAGTCGGCTGACCAATGTCCAAAGGGCGGCTCCCATTTTCAGGGATGTTGCCTTGGATTCGCGGGGTACGGTTTGCGGTCACATCAGCACAGCAGATACGGACAGCCCGTCTGTTCCAGCCGAAATTGTATTTTATCGGGATGGAAAGCTGATCTGCAAAGCAATCAGCGATCAGAACGGGTCTTTTTATTCGCCACCGATTCCCAGCGGAACCTATGAGATCAGGGCCCGAACATGCCAGGGTAGCCAGCCACCGATGCGAGTCCGCGTCTGGGCCCACGGGACCGCCCCACCAGCGGCCGAGGAGCAACTCGTGATCCCAGTCGATAACCAGCCAGTACACCGCGGGCAGGATGATCGTCCCCTGATCATTCGCACCATTTTTCGCAATCCCTGGATTACGGCAACGGTCATCGGTGCAGCCATTGCACTGCCAATTGCACTCACCTATGAGCGGGATACGAGCCCATAAACGGAATGTGAATTGAGTTTTAGTTTGCCAGATATTGCAGCCAAACTCCGAACCGTTGTGCGGACGAGAGTCGAAGGAAACGATAGAAATATGACAAACCGTGTCATATCCATGTCTGCCGCAATGAGTATCGCACTCTTGCTTCTCGGGCTTTTCCCGGGGATTGGAGGGGCAGCAGAACCATTGCAACCCGCCAAGCAACCAGACCTTCCATCCTCTTCTGTGCTTACTGACATTGCACTTGGTGAAGGCGGATCCCTGCAGGGACATGTCGTGGATAGCGCAGGGAAACCTCTGGCAGCCAAAACGGTCATCCTGCTTCATCAAGGTGTCGAGGTGGCACGCGCAACGACCGATCGCCAAGGGCAATTTACGATTCTGGATGTTCGGGGAGGGCCACACCAATTGACGACGGATCAGCAATCACTGTTTCTGAGGGCCTGGACCCAGGAGGCGGCGCCACCCGTCGCTCAATCGTTTGTGGTACTCTCGAGGCAACCCGTCGTCCGCGGGCAGAATACGATCGGGGGCTTCAATCTACCTTCGATCCATCCCGGGCGGTATCTCAACCACCCGGCAACGATCGGTGGGCTGATCGGCGCGGGAATCATCGTACCGACCGCGATGTACCGCGGTACGTTGCAACCACCGTTTCAAAACCGCAGTGCGACCTAGCCGCTTCGTCTAGGCCGGCCCCAGCGGCAAAAACCCGCAACCTCGCGTTTTTCGGTGCCGCGCAAAATACGCCGGGGTTGAGGATCTCGGTAAACCGCCGACGGGCCCCTGGCAGGCGATAGCACTGGCATCACCCCCGCATCGCCACGAGCGGGATTTCTGTCGGATCGCCGCAATTGCTCTTTTCGCCACACCCCAAGGCGACTATCATCCCGCCCCTTCCCGAGACCGTTCACGGATAGGGGACAAAACCGATTCAGGCACTGGGGGGCTGCAGACACTGCCTTCGTCAACCGTTGTTTAAAACAGGTTCGCCCCAGTTATGATGCTAAACCGTCCAGCGCATCTACTCGGTATCGTCGCAACGGTTGTCGGAATTTTTTCCAACAGCCTGGCGACTGCCACACAGCCGCCCGGTGTGCTCCCACAGGCAATCGATATCACTCTGAATCGCAATAGTTTGCTCACGGGGCGGATTGTCGATCCGCGAGGACAGGCGATCGCCCATACCGATGTGGTACTGATTGCCAACGAGGAGGTCCTTTCCCTGGTGACCAGTGATGCCACTGGGAACTTCCGCGTTCCCAACATGCGGCCTGGCACTTACCGCTTGGCAAGCAACAATGCCGTACAGATATGT
>JAUWIQ010000193.1 GCA_030605285.1 Planctomycetota bacterium | reverse complement strand
CCCTCGCAATGGTGGCGTTGGCAGAGGGAACGCAATTAGCTCACCCGTCCCTTGGAGACCAGCGGCCCTGATTGCGGAATGATGCTTTCACGCTCCCTGTGAACTCAGATCAAGAAAATACTCCGAAAAGGCCCTCGCATATTTTTAAATTGCGTGATACTCGAGCGCACGGTCCTGCAATGTGTCCCGGTACTGGTCGTTTCCCTGTTTTGCATCGGACAACCGAAGGGCGTTTTCCCTTGCCAGTCGCATCAAGGTTTTCACTGCAATTCGCGTCACCCCAAAAGACACGGAAATCACAATCAACTACAATGGCGATGTTAGAGAATCTTGCGGAGTGCAGTTTTGTCGTGAGTTGAATTCGTCGGGAAACTCGATTGAGGGAATCGTGCATTCGATGTGGAAAAAACTTTCTTGCAGTTTGTTGGTTCTTTCTCTGCTTACACTGGGCTGTTCGCAGCCCAGCGAGGAGAGGGACAAGTCATCGACCGGGAAGCGTGGGCCAGCGGCCGAAAACAACGAATCGTTAACCGAAGCTGGCGCCGACGAATCCGCAGGCAAGTCGGCAATCGCGAGCGACGAATTGCTGCCGACAATCCGTTGGCAGGATGCGCCTTACCATATCGGTGAACGAGTTTTTCTGGTTGGTCAAGTCGCGAATACCGGAAAAAGTTCCAGCGGGCACCAATTTTTGAACTTTGGCCGCCGCCGCAACGACGTAACTGGCTTTATCGGCCGCGATGCCGTGGCACAATTTTCCGCATCCCCCGAGGCTATATTCAAAGGTAAAAATATTCGCCTCCGGGGAGAACTTTATCGCTACCGCGGCAAACCCAATATTCGCATTGATGGTCCGAAAGATGTAACCGTCCTTGCGGACGATGCACCGCTTGCAGAGTTGATCACCACCCAGGAGCCGACCGCAAGGCAGGTGGAGAGTGTTATAAAAATATGCACGCTGAACGTATTAAATCTTTTTGACTCTAACGACGACCCCTATCACAAAGACGAAGATACCAACGCAAAATTGCGTGAAGACCTCAACCTGCTCGCAGAGAGCATCAAAAAAATCGATGCCGATGTGCTGGTCTTGCAGGAAGTTGAAAACCGTGGCTATCTGGGCGATTTTAATCGGGCACTACTCTCCGATCTCGGCTACCGCCATGTCGTCTTGACCGAAGGAAATGATCGTCGCGGGATAGATGTTGCCCTGCTCTCACGACTGCCGGTCGGCCCCGTAACCTCCTATCGCCACCTCACCTTTCCCGATGCCAATGGAAAGGAAATGCAGTTTCGTCGTGATCTTTTGCAAGTGCGTATTGAACCCGAAGCGGGTGAGTCGTTTGAACTGCTCGCGGTCCACCTGAAGAGTAAATATGGCGGCGAAAAGGGCGATGCCGTTCGGCTTGGGGAAGCCCGCATGATCCGCAAATTGCTAGATGGGCTGCTGGAGCACAATCCGCAGACGCGGCTTATCCTCTGTGGTGATTTCAATGATCAAAGCGACAGCCCGGCACTCACCACCATTCTGGGAACCGGGGCCAGTCGCTTGACTGCTTTTTACGAAGACGTGCCAGCCGCCTCAAGGATCACCTACAACAAAGAACCGTATCGATCGATGATTGACTTTATCCTGGCATCTCCCGCGATGGCGACCCGCTACGTCAAAGGCTCCTACAAAATATTTCCCGGCAGTGAGAGTACGACTGGATCCGATCACAACGCGGTGGCAGCCGGTTTCCGTATCGACTAGCCTGGGTGGGCTTCTCCCCTTGCTCCGTTTTTCCGGATGCTGTTCTCCGGCTTGTGCCGCGCAAACATTGACTGAACTTGGATCGTCAGTAGCCGCACCGCAGACCGGTTTGGTTTTCGCCCGGCTATCCTGTTTCTTCACCCTCGAAGAGGCGATAGCTCTGCGGGTTGTCGGGTAGGAAAGCATGAAAACCCGACTCGGCAAACGCGGCGATCGCATTGACAAAGATGATTGCACCGAAGATCCAAAATGTACACCAGGAATACCAGCGGAGCCTGATGTACCTTCTTTTCGAATTCCCTGCGGAGTCCGCTTCATCGCATTTGGGACAATGGATGATCGGTACGCGACCAAAGATCAACATCACACCACTGACTAGGATCACGACGAGAAATACGACCCCTGCCCAAGTGTAGAGATGCAGGCCGAGGACTGGGGTTCCGTAACCGGCATCGCCTGGCCCAAGATGCAAGAGGATCTGGCGGGTAGAGATCAACAGTCCCACGAGCGCAGAAAGGATCGAGATTCCGTAGCCGAGACCCATGACCGAAAATCCCTGCACGCGGGCATAGTGGCCATGGGTGATCACGAAAATCGAACCGATGGCTGTGAGGATCATGGCCATTCGCTGCAGGAGGCAGAGCGGACAGGGATATTCGCGGTTGACGAACTGCACCCAGAACGCCCCCAACAGCACGGCACAAATCCCAAGCACACAGAGGTGCAGGATCGCAAACTCAATCCGCGGCCAAATTTTCCAGGCCGAATGGTCCGTGTGTTTGCATTGGGCAGCGGGAATCTCGGACATCATCAACACCTCTGGATTCGCAGTTGCATTCCAGGATTAGAGATTCAAGTGGAGCGCGTCGGTGGCATGGTGCATGAACAGCAGGACCAGGGACCCGAGCGCCACGAAGAAGAAAACCACCGACAGCCACGCATGACGCCTGAGCGTCGTAATGAGTAACAACAACAGGCAGAAGAAGATCCCTGAGGCAATCATGGCGAACAGGCTCTTTCCATGAGTTCTTCGAGTCCACGGGCGGTCACGATGACACGGTTGCCCGGGATCTGATTGTAAATGCGGCTGACTGGAGTCGAACCAGCACGTCCTTAACGGACACTAGGCCCTCAACCTAGCGAGTCTGCCAATTCCGCCACAGCCGCAACTTTTGGCAATGTATTCCCGATTGGCTCAGAGTAACCTTGAGTCTAGGGATCGCCGGGCCTGGGCGTCAAGTCGGCAGGCCTTGGGGCCGAACCTTGCGCAAGAGGGCCTCCCGCTCGAGTTCAACCGACAGACGGCCGGCCAGGATTTCGAGCAAATTCGTTTCCCGGTCTTCAAACTCACGCGGCTCGTGATTGAAGACCCAAAGGGTGCCCAGCACGCTCGATGCTGTTGAAATCGGCACACAGACAGCGGCCCCAAAATCTGCCTCGGGAACACTCCACAAATCGAACAATGCATCGCTGGAGAGTACCACGGCATGGCCCAACATCGCTTCCAGATCGGCAGTCGCATCTTCCAGGCGACGGGCTGGGGCCGCCAGACGAGCTCGCGAGAGCCCCCAGGTTGCCCGCAATTGCAGTTCGGTGGTCTCCTCGTTGAGCAAATACATGCCGACCGCCGCGCAATCGAATGCTGCTACCGTTCCCTTCAACACCGACTCAATCCGCCTACCGAGTGAGGCACTCCGTTCGAACTGAATCGTGGTCGGCGCTTGGGAAGCAAGTTCCGCGGTGCTACTGCGCAGCGCGCTGCGCGCCTCGCCAAGCTGATTGATCAACTCGGCCAGCAAGCGGGCCAACTCGGCCACGCCCGACCGATCGACCAGATGCTTTGCTGAATCATGCGGCTCAATCTGGAGATGTCCGCAGACCGACGCATCGTCCCTCGCTACCGGTCCCGACCATGCCGTGATCGGGAAACGGGTGGCAGGCTGGCCCTGAGTTTGCGGGGGCGACCCGTCCGAAACAACCCACGTCAACGGACAGTCGGTCGCTGCGGTAAATGCCCCACAAAGCATTTCGAGGGGGGGCCCAACATACCAGGGACTTTCCGACCCAGACGCCGTCACATCGGCAGTCGGCTCGGAAAAGACCGTTAACAGGGGAGAATTTTGCTCAGTCACGGAAACACCGGAAAATCAATGGACTTGGCCTAAATCGCCCATCGTCCGTGACCGGCAAAGTCTACCATCGACAAGACCGCCCGCGAGGCTACAGCAGAACTTGAAAAAATTGCCCCCCAGCCTTTCAGGCACTTTCAATTTGGGGGCTGGGGGCGTCGAGGACCGCCCCGCTGAGCGTCACCGATTTTGCGACCGAGGCCTGAGCGTCCGGTTCAAACTCCACCGCCTGTCCTGCCTGTAAATCATCAAAACCATAGCCTTTTACGGCTTTTGCAGGGAAATAAATCTCCGTATCGCCTCCATCTGCAGACAGGTAACCGTAGCCCTTCGGCTGGGGACTGCTCTCAGTCGAGAAACCCGATTGCAGGCTGAGGTGGACGATTTTAGTGATTTTTCCGGTCGGCATAGCAGTAGTGAATTTTCGTTCTTTAATCTTCTTAGGCAGCCAACTTCAGATAAGCAGGGCCCGTCAGGACTGGCATGCTGCAGAGCAATCCTCGACCGGACGCTGCCTACTGATCGAGACCTAACGGACAGCCATGCCCCACGATCCCGCCGGCTGCCGGGATTAACTGGCAGCGTCGCGGATCTCTCGTCGCAGACGATTGACAAAACTCTTCGCCTGCGTCCATTCCTGCTGATTCATTGTTTTAACTTGCCCCTTGAGTTCGTCAGAAAGGCCCTTACAGTTTTTGGTCACGTTTTGGTACGTGTCGTACGGGAAACGCGCCCTTGTCTCGGCCCGTTTGACAAAGGCTTCATCAATCGGCTTGGTATAAGTACCAAAGGAGGGTGCTTCCAAAGCGATCGGCCAGGTGATTTGCCCGGTTACCGGATCCAATTCACTGCTCGTCAATCGCGTTGGCCGACCCTCCTGCCCGTAACGCATCAGTGTCCTTTGGGTGTTCGTCTTTTTTCGTTCGTCATAATCACCAAAGCGGGCTTTTTTATTGATACTGCGCGCCTCGAAAAAGCTCTGCGCCAAATCGACCCGGTTCTTTATTTCCATACTTCGTGCCTGCGCCTTGTTGATTGCCGCCTGGGATTGATCGAGTTGGTATTGGCCCCGAGATCTGGTTACGGACGACATGGCATTCCCCTCGCCTTCGGCCACCGTAGAAGCGTGGTAGCCTATGTTGG
>JAUWIQ010000262.1 GCA_030605285.1 Planctomycetota bacterium | reverse complement strand
CGCCCGCAAGCTGCCGGTTGCCGATCAGCCACTGCGTGAAGAACCACAGCAGCAGGCTGACCAGGACGAACAGGGCGCGCAGTTTCCAGCCCGCTGCGGTCGAAGGTGAATGATCGTGGGTTGCCACTTTGTTCTCCATTATGCTGCCGGAGGATTCTGACAGATCTCCTGGATCATTTCGTTAATCGAGCTGCGGGCCGCTGTGGTTAGCGGATCCACAGCCAGTCCGCGCTCGCGCCGAGTCGGAACTTCGATCGCGTCGCCCACCTGCATTACACCATCCAGTGGTTTGTGGATCGTGGCCCGGTCGGTCAAATTCTCCTCCAACCGCTCGACGGTTTCCAGGATCCGTTCGGTGGACGGATTGTCCGCGAGGTAATTTCTCGGGTAGCAGCCCAGATCCTGGGCAACGTAGAGCGTGCGCAGCTGCTGCCAGCGCTGTTGCTCTTCGGCCGCGCTGAGTGTGCCTTCGACCAATTCGGGCACGATCCGGCTGCGGAGCACCTGCACCCGGGCGTAGATACCATGCGGATCGGGCTCGAGCACGTACTGCTGCTCGAGCGGGCGGAGCATCTGCTCGATCAAGGAGGCGATGCGGTCATGAAACCCCGGGCTGTTTTCCCCGTCCTCCTGCGGTGCACCGAGAAATTCTAATTCGCGGAGGCGAACCAACCCTCGGCCCAGTCTGCGAATCCGCTCAACGAGCGGCAGGTTATCCTGCGGCGACAAGGAGAGTTGCTTTTCAAGGCGCTTGAGTACCGGGGTCACCGAGGCCTCAAGGTTTCCGCGAAAAAAATATTTGAAGGCCACAGGATGGATCACCACCTTACGCGATGGGTCCTGCTTGGCCAGTCGCCGGGCCGCGGTGCGGGCGATCAATGCCGCGCCATCGAGCATCGGCCGCACAATATCATTGCTCCGGGTCACGGATCCCTCGGCAAAAATAATAATCGGCCGGTCGGATTGGACCAGTGAATTGATGGAAAAGTTTAGCGAGGCGTGGTCATTCCCCTCGCGGTAGACACTGTAGGCGCCGCAGCGACGTATGAGAAATCGATCGATGTGTGAGTTCATGAACACGTGCCAGCTGGCCATGCAGTACATCGGGTGCTTGGCCACGCGCGTCAACCAGCCGGCGGCCATCGGATCGCAGGGTCGCGTGTGGTTGGCAACGACGACCACGCGATGCCCGGCATCCAGAGAGGCTTTGATTTTTCCGGGCTGGCGGCATTCGAAGTGGCGTATTCCGTAATAGTGCCGCAGGTAGGGCTGCATGATCACATGCACGATCAGCCAGGGCCAGATACGGCCCTTATGGGGTGGCACAAACTGATACGGCTTGACGACGATAATGTCCTGCATATTGGGCGAGCTTAACGGGCAGTGAACTTTGCGCCAATAAGGAGTTTTGCAGAGGCAAAAACTGAGAAAATCGGACTCATCCCCTCAGTCGATACGAAATCGGATGAAGTCGGCTAGTCCCCCCATCCGAAGCAAATGAAATGGCAAAACTTTCCCGCAAAACGAGGGTCCGCAAAAAGGGTCCCGGGTCTCGGTCCCTGGGCAGCACGAGTACGCGGTTCCTGCCACTCTGGCTCGACTATCTCCGTGCGGAATGTCAGCTTTCGGAGAATACGCTCTTGGCGTACCAGCGGGATTTGCGACGGTTTTTCCTCTGGCTCGGCAAGCGGCCCCTGCAGAAGCTTTCGATTAAGCAACTGGGGCAGTACGTCCAGTGGCTGCACGGACAGTCGCTCGCGCCGGCAAGCATTGCGCGGCACCTGGCCTCGATGAAGATGTTCTTCCGTTTCCTACAACTCGAGGGAATGCTCATAGACAATGTGGCAGAACTTCTGGGTAGCCCCAAGTTGTGGCAGCGCGTGCCTGATGTATTGTCTGCAGAAACCGTTTCGGAGCTTTTGGATTGTCCGCAGAAATCCGATCCTTACTGGCGCCGCGATCGGGCGTTGCTCGAACTGCTTTATGCAACCGGTTGTCGCGCATCAGAGATTTCCCATCTGAAGCAGATTGATTTTCACGGCGAACAAAAATACTGTCGCTGCCACGGCAAGGGGGATAAGGAGCGGATGGTTCCGCTAGGCCGCCGGGCGGTGGTGGCGGTGGAGGACTATCTTGAGTACGAACGAGATGTGCTGGTGGCGAAGGCGGGGGCAGATTCTCCCTGGCTGCTCCTCTCCGCGCGTGGCCATCGCCTACAGCGCGAGCGGATTTGGGAATTGGTGAAGAAATATACCCGCCGCCTCGGACTGGCCAATACGGTGAGCACCCATACGCTGCGGCACAGTTTTGCCACCCATTTGCTCGCTGGCGGTGCAGATCTGCGCCAGGTCCAGGAAATGCTCGGGCACGCGAGTATTGCCACCACACAACGCTATACCCATGTGGATGTTTCGCGGCTGCAAAAAGTACATCGCGATTTCCATCCCCGCGGCTGACCGCGGCCCGGGTCGCGGGAAAGGTTGAACGCGGATCCGCGCGGTGCGCATGCAGTTGAAGCTCATATCTTCTCCGCCTTCGCCAGATTCTCTCCGACTCCTCCGCGTCTTCTCCAACGTGCCTTCTGCAAGCTGGCACAAATCATTGCCTAGTCGCAGCAGACCACCCGGCGTCGATCTTTGCGCAGGCTACAAAACACGAGGTCTCCATTTCATCCCCCTTGGCACCGGTTGATCCATCGTGGCAGTCAAATACAATGGCAAATACAATGGATGGTTGGAAAGAGATCCAACCAATCTCCCCTTCACGTTGCCAGGGAAAGGAATTGAGGGATGTTCTTTGTCGCCATGCGTTTGTCTGTCGTCGTCGTCGTCCTGGTTACCATTGTTGTCGGCCCGTTGCTGGCGGACGATCCTCTGGCGGACCGCATTGATCGTCTTGAATCGCAGATGCGGGAGATCGACGCCCAACTGGGAAAACTGGATATCATCCAAAGTTCCCTCGAGGCGCTACGTCATGAGGACATGCAAAATCTCCAGCGAGCGGTTCTAGGCGACGAATCTGTGGGACAAGCTGAGCCGCGTTCCGATCAAGTGGCAGGTAGCAATGGGGCAGGCGGCAACACAGATTCCGAGAGCGAGGATTCCAGCAGCGTCGCTCAAACTTTGCGTAAACCGCTGATCGACGTGAATCCCAATCGCAGCGCCGATCCGCTCCGAGCTAAAGGTCGCAGCAGCGGATCGCTCGAAGACCGTACCCGATCGCTCGAAGGTCTGGTCGCTGCCCTACAGCAACGTTACACGGCGATCGACACCATTGCCGAGCAGTTGCATCTGCTCCGCCACGAGGATCTCCCCAAGCTCAATCGCAACGTACGGGGCCTGACAGAAACCTCCAAGAAGACTGGACGTAAGGCGGCCAAAGTGCCGTCTTCGGTGGTGGTCCCCGAAAAAGCGGACCAGATCTCGGGCACCGTCATTGTCAACAATTCGACGGGGGCCTCCTACCGGGTGGCAGTCAACAATCAGTCGCATCTGATGCCCCCGGGCCGTACCACCCTCAAAGTGCCCTACGGTCCGATTCGTACCCGGCTGGTCGATTTTGAGCAGGAGCACAACTGGCCACTCTCGCAGTGGAAAAAAGTGAATGGCCGGTACGAACTGATATTCGATCTAAAAAATTAGAGGCCGCTACTGTCTGCGACCCGTTAGTTCTCAGGATCGGTGATGGTGCACTGGTCAAAGTAAGGGTCGTTCGGTTCCTCTTCCTCGGAAAGAGTCTCGTCCCGCTTCGCCGTGCCCCAGGTCATCTTGGTTAAGCCATATCGGTTGGGAACCCAGTATTGAAACTGGTTGTAACAGTCGCTCGGATCGATCGTTTCCGGTGCGTAACTCGTGACGCTCTTGCCGTGCGTGAATGCGTTCGCCATTTCGAAATGGCGCGGTGCGAAGCGGTCATTGGTATCCCAGTTCCCGTCGCCGTTGTCCCAGACATCGGTAAGTGGCGTTCCAACGACCTGGACCACAGACTGCTCGTTATTCAAAGTATTGGTGTTGTACTCGACGATCGCAATCCGACCACCGTCTCGACTACCCATCCAACCTAAACGTTCGTTGAAACCAAAACTCGTGGAACCCGGCATTGCCGAGGGACACTTCCAGACATCTTCAACCTCCTGTAGTT
>JAUWIQ010000168.1 GCA_030605285.1 Planctomycetota bacterium | reverse complement strand
GTTGCAATTCGAGAGCCCGACCTCGGCCGTGGTCCGTTGGGGGACCCGTGCTGCCGTGCCCACCCAACTCGATTATCAGCCCGCGGCCGGCCTGCAGCAGGTTTTCGACGCGGAACAAAAAAAAGAACACCAAGCGCGGCTGGAAAATCTGGAATACAAGCGGCTGCATCGCTACACCCTTTCGGAGCCGGATGGTGCCGGGGGCAAGCGCCAGAGTTCGTTTGACTGTGATACCTTTTTTAACTACAGCCCGGCCAAACCGGATACTGCGGAGCAGAAGTCTCTCAGCGATACCGCCAGCGATCGGCGCGCAAAACAGGCGGCCAAAAAAATCCTCGCCGCAGCGGAAACGGACCGGGGTCTCTGTGTGGTTTTTGGTGTGGGCCCCTTGCTGGCGGAACTTGCCCGCGCGAGCGATTTGAATATTGTCTGTGTGGAAACGGATGCGAAAAAAATTGCCGCAGCCCGCGACGCGCTGCAGGAGGAGGGGATCTATGGCACGCGGGTTTCGATCCTGGAGGTTGAATCTTTGCAGCAACTGCCGTTGCCGAGTCACTTCGCCAACTTCGTTGTCGCCCAGTGGCCGTTTGCAGGAGAGAGTCCAGCTGGCCGGGCGGCGGAGGCATTTCGTCTGCTCAGGCCCAGTGAAGGCAAGGGACTCTTTGTGCATTCTGCAGAAGGTGATCAGGATCGCGTTGCGGTGCCGTTGCAAGCCTACTTTGCGAAGGATGGAGTGAAGGCCGAGATCCGTTCTCATGATGAGGGCACCTGGGCACATTTTAGTAAGCCCCAACTGGCCGGCGCGGGCGAGTGGTCCCACCAGTATGGGCGCGCGGACAACTCCGCCTTTGGTGGGGAGCTGTTGGCGTATACCTCGGTTGCCAATGAGTTGGAGACCCAGTGGATCGGTCGGCCGGGCCCCCGCTATCAGCCGGATCGCAATGGTCGCAAACCGGGACCCCTGGCAACCGCAGGTCGGCTCTTTGCACAGGGGCTCGAGCGGATTGTGGCGATCGATGGTTACAATGGCACCATTCTCTGGTCGGCGGAAATACCCGATTTGGGTCGCTTCAATATCCCGCGAGATTCGAGCAACTGGTGCGCCGATCGCGATTCGGTCTTTGTTGCTATTAAGGACCGCTGCTGGCGATTTGATGCCCGGCGGGGAGATTTGATCCAGCAGTACACGCTGCCAGCCAGTCGCTCCCCGGCAGGACCTGCCGAGTGGAGCTATCTGGCCAGTGAGGGCGACCTCTTGCTCGGCAGCGCGACGCGGCAGGGGGCGTCCTTTACCGAATTCCGCGGGCACGCCGCGTGGTACGATCAACCCAAGGGTCCCGAGGCTGCGAAAGTTTGTAGCGATTCGCTCTTTGCGCTCAATAAAGAATCAGGAGATGAGGTCTGGATTTATCGGAGGGGGCTGATTATCAACTCAACCATCACCTCGACACCAGAGAAGATTTATTTTGTGGAGTCGCGCGACAAAGATCTTCTTGCCGACGATGCCCGGCGCATCGAGAGTCCCGATCTTTGGAAAAACCAATTTCTCGTGGCCCTCGATGCGGATAGCGGCGAGAAGTTGTGGGAGCAGCCGCTTGAGACCGATGCCGGGGAATCGGTGTTTTATCTCGCCCACCAGCGCGGCAAGCTGGTGATTGTGGCATCGGGCAGCGGGAAGTACCACGTCACGGTGTACGGCGATGAAGATGGTCAACTCGATTGGGAAGATCGGTTTGACTGGCCCGGTGGAAAGCACGATCACGGCAAGGCGATGTCGCGGCCCGCCATGATCAATGGCAATCTCTTCGTGCGACCCCGTGTCTACGATCTCTCCAGCGGTCGGACCCTGGCCAAGGTGATGCCCGGTGGTGGTTGCGGGACGTACGCCTGCGCCGGTAATTTTCTGATTTTCCGCTCGGGTGATATTACGCTTTGGGACCACCGCTACGAAATCCCGTCGCAATGGGCACGGCTTCGTCCGGGTTGCTGGTTGAGTGCCATTCCCGCGGGCGGGATGTTGCTTGCTCCGGAAGCGGGGGGTGGTTGTAGCTGTGGTAATTGGATGGAAACCTCGGTCGGTTTTATGCCCAAAACGGCCAAGCCGGTGCTCGCCGACAAATCAAAATAATGTGCAAGCAGCCAATGTGTTGGAAAAATGGGAGACACTATGTCGCATGAAAATCTTCTCGACCGCCGCACCGCCCTGACGCTGCTTGCCGGGTCGATGGCCACCGCGACTGTCACTCCTTGGGGAATTGCATCCGCCGAGGTTGTGCCCGCTAATCTTCCTGAGGACCGGCGGTTGGGCCCGCTGAAGAATTTGACCGGTTACTTTCCTTTCGATCCGCCGGAATCGCTCGAGGAGTGGAAACAGCGCGCCGAAGCGCTGCGACGTCGCGTGCTACTGGCCGCCGGCCTTTGGCCGCCCCCAGAGCCAAAACCGATCCACGCCACGGTTTGGGGACCGGTAGAGCGGGAGGGATACACCGTGTCGCGAGTCTACTTTCAAAGTAGCCCGGGACTCTGGGTGACTGGCAGCCTGTACAAGCCCTCGAAAATCGAGGGAAAAATTCCAGCGATTCTCTGTCCGCACGGACACTGGCAGCAGGGGCGTTTTCATGCCCATAGCGAGGAGCAATTTGCCAAGGAACTCGCCTGGGGATCGGAACAGAACAGACCGAGCGGCCGCTATCCACTGCAAAGCCGCTGCGTGACGCTCTGCCGCATGGGCTGTATCGTGTTCCATTACGATATGCTCGGCTACGCCGACAGTGCACCGATCGAAATGATTGCCCACGGCACCCGTCGGCGACCCCAACTGGAATCGCCCGATCACTGGGGCCTGTTCAGCGCACAGGCCGAGTTGCGGTTGATCAGTCCCTTGGGCCTGCAGACGTACAATTCGCTCAAGGCCCTCGATTGGTTGAGTGGTCTTGGCGAAGTCGATGCCGGGCGGATTGGGATCACCGGCGCCAGCGGAGGCGGCACGCAAACGTTTATGCTTACCGCGATCGACGACCGCATTGCGGCCGCCTTTCCCGCCGTGATGGCTTCCACTTCGATGCAGGGGGGCTGCCCCTGCGAAAACGCCTGCTATCTGAGGATTGGGGCGGGGAATATTGATTTCACGGCGCTCGCTGCACCGCGTCCGCTGGGACTCTCGGCGGCCAACGATTGGACCCGGAATCTGGAAACGGACGGTCTACCGGAACTCAAAAGGCTCTATGCGCTGCTCGGTGCGGCGAAGAACGTCCGCGGCAAACATTTTGATTTTGAACACAACTACAACGCGCTCAGCCGGGCGATGATGTATGCCTTCTTCGACGAACATTTTCAGCTCGGGAAAAAGGAGATTGTCGAGCGGGATTACCAACCACTCAGTCGCGAGGAGATGACCGTCTGGGGAGCGGGACACCCCAAACCGGCCTGCGGCACAGCCGCCGAAGTCAAGGCGTTGACGGCCTTCAATGCGGCCCGCCACAAAGAGGTCGCAGCCCTGACCCCTATAAATACCGAGTCGCTTGTGCGCTATCGAGAGATCATCGGTGGCGCGCTCGATGTGATGGTTGGCCGCCAGTTGCCGGCAGAGACTGCAATCGAACTGCAGCCGATCGGCCAAAAGCTTCAGGGAGACCCTCTCCGGCAACAGTTGCTGGTCCGCAACGCCGAGTTCGGTGAGGAAATTCCGGCGGTTCGTTATACACCCACACAGGCAAGCGGCCGCCAGGTTGTCATCTGGCTTGACGAGGCGGGCAAACAGGGGCTCGAGGATGCGGCTGGCAAACCGGTTCCGGCCGTGGCGCGGTTGCTGGCGGCAGGCATGGCCGTGATCGGTGTGGACTTGCTCTATCAGGGCGGGATGCTTGTCGAGGGAAAGCCGCTCACCAAGGCCCGTCAGGTGCCGCATGTCCGCTACGCGCTCGGCTACACACTCGGCTACAACGATCCCCTCTTTGTCCAGCGGGTCCACGATATCCTTTCGCTGATCGCTGCCTGCGGCAAGGCCAAACGTGTGCATCTTGTCGGTATCGGTCGTCAGGTGGGACCACTTGCGGCTGCTGCCGCAGCGGTAGCTGGCTCGGCGATCGATCGCTTGGCCGTAGGGACCGGGGGTTTCCGCTTGGCGGAGATTACCGCCATTAACGACCCGATGATGCTGCCCGGTGCAGTCCGCTACGGCGATGTGCCGTTTCTGCTCGCCCTGCGTGCGCCCCACAAGTTGTGGCTCGCGGGGGAAGGGGGCACGTTGCCGCAACGGGTGAGCCGTTGTTACCGGGCAGCCGAGGATGCGGATCCGCCCGAGGTCTTTGCCGGAGATTCGGCCGCTCAGCCACGGGCTGCCGCCCACTGGATCCTCAGCTAAGGTCGGGCTGAGGCGAGGCAATCCTCTTTCCCTGGCGGATGGACGACGCGGCCACTGTCTCTGCTCTGCCTGGGCGACGCCTTAACGCATCCGCAGGTGGTAACTACGGACTTCGATTCTTTGCCAAGCCCCTGGATCTTGTTCGTGTGATGGCAATGCATAGTCGCTTGAATGAATCGTTTGTGTATCTTTTTCCCAAACAGGAACGGCGAGTCTGGAATGATGCGTTCAAAATCCCGCCGCAGGCACTTCAGGGCTCTCGGGCAATCGCTCGAGATCTCGGATTCGAATCAACCGTCTTGTGCTGCGCGTGTAGAGAGCAGGGGCTGCTTCTAAAGGCCACAATTTCCCCCCGGGCCAGTCCCTGAGGGGGAAAAATATCAACTTTCGAGACCTGACAGATTACGTCTGGGAACCTACAATAGACCCTCCAGATCAATTTTTTCAGCCAAGCGCCTTTTGATATTGAGTAGACCATGATGAAACACCTCTCTACGACTTTGGTAGCGTACACACTGCTTTTGTTATTTCACACATCTCTTATTGCGGCCGAAGAGAAGAAAAATCTTATTGCGGCTGAAGAGAAGAAAAAAGATTCCAAGTCCTCAGAGACGATTACGATCAAGACCGAGCCGCTCAACGTGAAGGTGCGGCTCAAGGGATTTTTTGAGGCGGTTGAAACGAGTGAGATTTCCATCCGTCCGGAGGTCTGGAGCGGGCTTTCGGTAGAAACTGCGGTGGATCATGGCGAACAGGTGAAAGCCGACGATGCCGTTCTCGAGTTGGATACGCGAAAGATTGATATCGCTATCGAGGATTTGGAGATGCAAATTACGAGCGCACAGCTCGCATTGGATCAAGCGGAGTCCGCATTGGAGTCGCTGCATAAATCGGTCCCGCAAGACCTGGAGGCCTCCAAACGTGAGGCGGACGAGGCGGACGAAAACATGCAACGTTTTGTGGAGATCGATCGGGAGCAGTCGATTCAAGATATTGCGCAGCAATTGAAATCGACCCGCAACGGCCTGCTGTATCAGCAAGAAGAACTGGACCAGTTGGAGAAGATGTACAAGGCGGATGATTTAACCGAGGAGACTGAGGAGATTATTCTCACGCGAGCCCAGCATGGGGT
>JAUWIQ010000382.1 GCA_030605285.1 Planctomycetota bacterium | reverse complement strand
TCCAAGGATGAGGAGGTTGTGCATCCAGCGCAACTTTCGGCCCGACAGTCCTCGCAAATCTGCGGACGTGGCCTCGGCGTTTCCAGCATGGGCGCTGAAGCCGATTATTTGGAGAATGGCTTGTCCTATCGGCCTGGGGATGATTTAAGCACGGTTCGCAACGTAGGTCATAGTGAATTTGGTGAAGGTCATTTCTGGCCCGATGGTGTTGTACGAACATCGGGCCGCGAATTTAACGCTGTCCAGGACTCTCCTTGTTATCAGCGAGGAAAACTTTCCTGCCTATCCTGTCACGCGATGCACAAACCGCAGGAAGATCCGCGTACAGCAGAGCAATGGGCCGATGACCAGCTGCTCTATTCGTCGACTGGAAATGGGGCATGTTTGCAGTGTCATACAGAGTTTAAAGACGCAAAGGAACTTACCAAGCATACACATCACGCCGCCGATTCGACCGGTAGCATGTGTTACAACTGCCACATGCCGCACACCGCGTATGGATTGTTAAAAGCGAGCCGTAGCCATCAGATTGACAGTCCAAGTGTACAAGTCAGTATCGACACTGGCCGTCCCAATGCCTGCAACCTTTGTCATTTGGATAAGTCGCTTGGCTGGACGGCCAACTATCTACAACGCTGGTATGGTATTCCTTCGCCAGCACTCAGTGAGTCGCAGCGGCACACTTCAGCGGCATTGCAGTGGTTGCTTTCAGGCGATGCCGGGCAGCGCGCACTATTGGCTTGGCACATGGGTTGGCAACCGGCACAAGAGACTTCGGGGACGCAATGGATGGCGCCCCATCTGGCTCAATTGCTGGAAGACCCCTACGATGCGGTCCGTTATATTACCCAGCGCTCGTTGCGTAGTTTGCCCGGGTTTGATGCGTTTCCCTATGATTTTCTTAGCGATGCGGAGGACCTTGCTGCGGCACGCCAAGAGGCGGTAGCAATCTGGTCGCAACTGCCTAAAGTACCGTTTTCCCAGTCGGAGTCTATTCTGCTTGACGCGCAGGGGAATCTACGGCACGACGCGATCAAGAAACTGATCGACTCCCGCTCGGATCGGGAGGTCCGCCTGATTGAATAAACAAATCCTCAGTCCGCAAGAAGGCAGTTGGTGGCACTGAGATTTAATAGAAAAAGTGCTTATCCCCGTAATATATCCATGCCTGCAATTACGCTTACAACGCAAATAGATGCGCCTATCGAGACTGTTTTTGATTTATCAAGGAGTATCGACTTGCATGTGGAATCAACGTACCAGACAAATGAGAAGGCGGTTGCGGGATGCACTAGCGGACTTATCAATCTGGGCGAAGAAGTTACTTGGGAGGCAACGCACTTTGGGATACGCCAGCAATTGACAACAAAGATCGTAGAATTTGACCGTCCACATTATTTTCGCGATACAATGGTATCTGGCGCATTTTGTCGTTTTGACCATGATCATCATTTTCAAGGAGACGACCAGCAGACAGTCATGCGCGACATATTGGACTATACATCACCGTTGGGTGTGATCGGATGCATGGCAGACGTTCTATTTTTAAAGCGATATCTGTGGCGTTTACTCAACAAACGTAATCAAATGATCAAGGATGTTGCAGGAAATAGCAACAAGGATCGTTACCTACTAACCACTTAACCGACGAAGGCACGCATACGCGTCAGCAATCGTACACCAGATACTAAACAGCACACCAACAAACCCCAGTGGCAGGGTGGCCTCCGGCCATCGCCGCTTAGTAAATAACCTTTAAACCATTTAATACAATAACTGGCAGAGCAGGGCTGACTCGATTGGTTCGAGCGGCGACCACTGTCACCACCAGTAGCGACCCGATTCTGGCAATGGTTTAGGCCGTTCTCATTCGTCTCCACTCCCGAGCGCATCAATTTCGTCCTGCCCGGGAATGCCAAAAGAGTAAAGCGTACCCAGAGCACTTTTGGGAAAATACGCCTCAATATCGTGATTCATAAATTTTGTGTTGCCGGTACCGACGTAGACCCTTCCCCGGGAGACTGCGGGACCCGAAAGAACCGGTCCAAGATAAATCTCCTTCAGTACATCTCCATTGGAGGCATTCAGTACTACCAACTTGTTGCTGGTAAGCGTGGTGAAGAACAGGCATCCGTTGGCGACAGCAATTCCAGAGGCGACGGGATCGCCACAGTTTCTAAAAAGGGGTTTTTCTTTCGTGCCACCAATCCAATCTACTTTGGGGCGCTCATGTCGCCAGTTTTCCACCTTCGTATCGAGGCTGATGGAAGTGACTCGACCGGCGGTCGGAGGATCAAATTTCCGTTGGCTCGAGGTCCCTTTGAAGATCGAGTCGATGCCGTTAGTAAACACCGACTTGCCATCCGTTGCGCACCCGGTTTGTAGCCCGCCAATGGGACTTGGCAGTGCAAGAGTGCGGGGATCCAGATCAGGATTATCGGCGGGCGGACCTGTATAAATTGGCGTGTGTGCGATGATTTCACCGTTGTCGACGCGCATCAAATAGAATCCGCCGTTCTTTGCACCAGCTCCGACCACACGCGTTGGCTCGCCCTCGAGATCGATGGAAAATATTTTAGGTGTATCCCCAACGGCTTGATCTTTGTAACCCGTTCTTGGATCATAAGCGGGCATCTTATAGTTCCAGATGTCGTGCTTCGATGTCTGACTTACCCACTTCTCCTGGCCTGTTGGTGCATCGAGGGCAATGACAGCTGCACTATGGGGTGTGTAAGTGCGCGGATCCTCAGCGGTCGGTTGGCGGGGCGAGTTGTGGACATCGGTTCCAAAAAATACCGTTTGCGTTTCTCTGTCATAGGAAGGGGTTGACCAGACGGAACTGGTCGAAGGCCCATAGTGAAAAGTTTGCTCGCCCCAGGCTGTTTTCATCTTGATCGGCGGGTCCAACTCGGTCGGCTCCGGACCCACATCGTACTTCCAGAGGATCTGACCGTCCTGTGGATTCAGAGCCATCACAAAACCTCGTCCCGTACAGCACTCGTATCCCGGTTTTAATGGTGCCCCATGTTCGAATGCGCCGCCGGCAAAGATCACTTTTCCATCGGCCAGGATTGGTGAGGCCATCAGCACGTTTGTCTGATGCGCACCCGGGAAGTCTTCCGCTTGGGAGTCCACCGTCCATTGTTCTTCGCCCGTCCGTCGGTCCATGCAATAGGCGACTCCGAAGATGTCCCCG
>JAUWIQ010000229.1 GCA_030605285.1 Planctomycetota bacterium | reverse complement strand
TTGTAGGACCCAGAAGCGGTCAAATAGTTCTGATCAACCCAGAGGTACCCAACGAGAGGGCAGGGTTTGCAGACACCCCCGTGAACGGCAATTCCCACTCCAGCAGGATACCCGTCCTTTGCGAGGCTAAGGGTATCCAGAGAAAACAAGCGGCCTGGCCAAATTTGGTATGCCATAGAAGCTTGGTAATTCGCATTGTAGAGCCAGGGAGGGTCATTCTCTTCCGAGTTGCGGAGGGGTGGTTCGTTGGGGTGGGCAATCTCGATCTCAATTTTTGTGTTGGACATGCTGTAGGCGAGTTTGTTATTGAGCCTCTGCAAGATGATTTCAGACGGTGCCGCACTCGTATCGCCCGCCAGGGCCGTGTAGGCGCGGTACATCGCGTGGTGGATTTGCTCCCCTTCTGGCGTCAGTTGGTAGCCGGTTCCGCGCGAGGGAGCGATCGGCAGGCAGGCCAATGTCGCGGCGGTGGTGATCCGATCAATTTTGGGAGTCTTGGAAGCTGCGGAGGTCAAGTCGTCGGGAACCTTATATGTTTTTCCATCCTCAAGTGGTTCCAACGCATGCTGGGGATTGCCGTCCCACATCAATCTTTGGGAAGAGGGGACTAGTTTTCCAGCACCGATGCAGTTGCGGTGATAGGTGTCGCTATCTTTTGTCACATGTTCCGGTACCCAGACCGATGCCGCCCGAGCCGCCGCAATTGCCGCATACTCCACGACCACCTGGGCCAGCATGATCTGGCTCACCTGGACGATGCCCATCATGATGATGATGAAGGCCGGCAGCGTGAGCACAAAGCTCAGGCTCTGCACACTGCCCTGCTCGTCACAGTGGAATTGGGCCAGGTGGACCCTGCGTCTCCGGGCGCCACTCAGTCGCACGAGCAGGTGCATCGTGAGGATTAAAAAGCCGATAACCCCCAGGCAGATCAGCCAGAATGGAGCGACTTGTAAGAGCATAGGATTCCTCAGTAAAGGCCCACGTAACGCAGCAGACCCAGGCGGACAAAAATCAGTGCCACCAGGGCGCTGGGTGCGAGAAACAGTGTGGCCGATGCATGGGGCTCGTCGCCCCGCAGATGCGCAAAGCCGCGGAGGCGGATCAGGGCTTTGAGGTAGCAGCCCAGCCGTCGCCAGAGGGTGCCGGGGCCGGTTTTCCAGACGATCATGATCAGGGCCATGGCCCCGCCGAGTACCAGTGTCCAGAGCAACACTTCAATCCCCTGCTCGATGCCGAGAAACGCGCCGAGCATCGCCAGGAGTTTGACGTCGCCACCGCCGATGCTGAAAAAAACGTAACACACCAGCAGCATCCCCCCGCAGGCAAGCATCCCGAGCGCCGCATCGCCCAAGCCAATCTGGCCGAAAAGCTTTGCCATTTGGGGGTCCCCTTCAGTGAAACTCACGATTGAGGCGATGGCGTATGCGCAAAATATGCCGGGATAGGTCGTCCAGTTATAAATCTTATGGCTGCGAATATCTGTGACGGTAGCGACCAACGTAAAGGCCAGCATCAGGATGGAACTCAGCATTGAGGCAACGACTCGCAGATTGATTTTTATTTTGACTAGCTTGAGGGCTGGGTAACTCCGTCGGAGGCTCCTTCAAGATCTTTTAGCCCACCTTCAAAAATTTCCTTAATTTTCGGCCAGCCAAACTTGAGGATGAAAATCAGAATCGGGATCGCGATTACGGCGAGCACAAGGATGGTTTCGATCGAGACCGCTCCGCGCTCGTCGTTGTGCACCTTTTGCAACAGTCGCCATAGTGTTGGTTTTTTCAGACTGTCCATAAATTTCCTTTCTCTGTTTAGGTGATTCAGTCGGTATCGATTTGTTTGGAGATTATTTCATTACATAAACGGCCAGGAAATGATTACGGCCGTCATTTCATAAACCAGCATCATAATTTTTGGTCCCATCCACAGCAGTGCTGCGGCCACCGGTAAAATAACGCCCAAGACGAGTGCGTAATCCAGAACTGCAAAGCCCTTTCTCTGCGGCCTGCTGCTGCGGCCACTACAAGCCCGGCATTTTGCACGCCTGCTGCTGCTCTCAGTCTCAGATGGAAGATCAGTTCTGGGAGTTGAAGCGGCTTGCATTCTATCGGGTCCATAAATTTTCTGTCAATTTGATTCTTGATTGCATCCCCTGCTCGAGCGGTTCGCTGGCGAAAGTTGGCGGATTGCCGGTCGATTCGAGTGTGGCATTGAGCGATCCGTCTTCGTGTTTACCGTGCAGGCGACTCACAAAGAGATCTTGGAACTGGTAGCGATTTTGTTCGTCCAGGCCAAAAGCCTCGGTGACCCGCGTGATTTTGCGCGAGCCGTCTTCGGCAAACCGGGTAATCTGCACCACGAGGTCGATCGCCGAGGCAACTTGGGCGCGGGCCACGTAAATCGGGATTTCGATATCGCTCATCAACGAGAGCGTTTCCAGCCGAATCAAGGCATCCCGGGCGGTGTTGGCATGCACCGTGGAGAGGCTGCCTGCATGGCCACTGATCATCGATTGCACGAGGTCCAATGCTTCTCCCGAGCGGACTTCACCCACGATAATACGGTCGGGCCGCATCCGCAGCGAATTGATGAACAATTGGCGTACCGTGAGTTGGCCGCGGCCCTGGCGGTCTCCCTGCTGGGCTTCCAAATACAAGCAGTGCTTCTGGGGCAGGCGGAGTTCCGAGGTGTCTTCGATCACCACGATGCGTTCGTCGTTCGGAATACTCTCGGAGACGGCATTGAGAAACGTGGTTTTTCCTGTTCCCGTACCACCTGAGATCAGAATATTTTTTTTCAGCCGTACACAAATATCGAGCAGTTCGCTGACTTCCGGGGAGATGCTGCCGAACTGCTGCAGGTCGGCCATGGTGTAGGCTTTTTTGGAAAACTTACGGATTGTGAGGTAGGTGCCGGTACGGGCGCTGGGTGGAATGATGGCATTCACTCGGGAGCCATTGGGCAGGCGGGCATCAAGGATGGGTCGCTCCGGGTCGATCTCGCGGCCTACCCACTGGGCGATATTGTGGATTGCCGAGATCAGCGCATCATCGCTATCAAAACGGGCGTTGGTCGTTTCAATTTTTCCTCGGCGTTCCACGTAGATCTGGTCGAATCCGTTGACCATGATTTCGGTGACGCGCTCGTCCTCGAGTAGCGGGGCGATTGGGGCGAGAAAGTAATCGACGCTCGCCTCGTAGATTGTTTCGCGACTCATCGGCACCTCCTCCTCCGCAACCCTGCTAAACCATCGACCCTGCCCATTTAATCCTCTTTGCCCGCTCGGGGGCCGTCCACCGATCGCTCCAGAACGGTCCGTTCCGTGCCAACGCCCATAAAACACCAGTCGGGGGCCAGAGTTTCGCCAGTCGGGGGCCCAAATTGCGAAAAAACAAGCAAAGCCGCTCTTTTTAAGCCTCGGTCGGTTTTTACAGGCCCTCCGGCTTAGTTGGGATGGGGGTGACGCTTTTCCCCTCAAACGGTCACAACACGCGGTTTGAGGAGGTGGGGTGGCGGTTCGCTTCGTGCTTGAATTTAACCCACACATCTGATTTAACGAAGGAACAACCGAGCAGGGCGGCCTGGGGTTCGGGCAGAGGGCGGTCGTTGAGAAAGGAACTGATTTTACCGAAAGTCCCCGTAGCTCAATTGGATAGAGCGTCGGCCTCCGAAGCCGAAGGTTAGAGGTTCGAGCCCTCTCGGGGATATTTTCTGCTCCCTGGTGTGGTGCCGATCGGCTTATTTTGAGGCCGACGATTAAGCTGCGTAACCGGCCTCTAGGCGAGATTTGACGCGGGCTTTCAATCCGCGTATTCTTAAAGCCTGCGCGTCAAGGTGCGTAAGCACGCGCCGCAGATCGCCCTCAGAATTTTCACTTCCTCAGCTCTTAAAGTGAGTCGTGATTCAACATGATTAAAGTGGTTGACGATGCGTTGGATGCCCTCCAATTTCACAAAATCCAGGAGGCGTTCCTGGGCGAAGCCTGCCCATGGTTTTTTAGCCAGGGCGTGACAAGAAAAGGGGCCGGTCACTGCCAGTTCGTACACGGGGTTTATGCCGAGTGTGAACCCGCGAGTAATACGTGGCCCGTCGTGCGTCCGGTGCTGCAGGCTTTGAATGCTGCCTCCGTGATGAATATCAAAGCGAACTTGGTGGTCCGTACAGAGACAATCATCGAACATGCCATGCACACCGACAATCCACTTCAAGATGCCTACACGGCGGTCTATTTTATCAATACCAACAATGGCTACACTTTTTTTGAAGATGGTAAAAAAGTGGAGAGTGTCGCCAATCGACTTGTTTCTTTTCCCTCCACCATGCAGCACGGAGGGACGACGTGTACCGATCAGATGAATCGCATCGTGATCAACTTCAATTATCATCCCATCATCGAGAACGAGTAGAATCAGGTCGCCAGGCCTTAAACAGTCCGCCATTGAGCGGCTC
>JAUWIQ010000395.1 GCA_030605285.1 Planctomycetota bacterium | reverse complement strand
GCCATGCGAACCGTACGGGCCCCCAAATGTGTCCAGAACTGCTCAAGTAGGCTCAAATCACGTTCAGTGGATTTTGTGGGCGGTGTAAGGATGACTGTACGATCCACGAATAAATCAGCATTGACAGCTTGGGGGCCGTGCTGTTCACCGCCCGCCATTGGATGGCTGCCAATGAAGCGGATCTTTGCACCGACCCGAGCGAGAATTTCCCCTTTGGTGCTTCCGGTATCGGTAATCAGGCAATTGCCGCAGGTCGCATCGGCCACCTCCGTGGCCAAACGAAAAATCTGTTTTACAAGAGCAGCAATAACCGCAAAGGAAACTCCCTCGAGACCTTGCCGCAGATCAGTTGTGCCCTGTGTGATCGCATTTCTCTTGCGGGCAGTGCTAAGATTGTGCCGGTTCGGATCGATTCCAACGACGGTCTCGATAAGCTTGCGTTTGTGGAGGGCTAGGCCAATCGACCCACCGATCAAGCCCACGCCGATGAGGGCCACTTTATCGAACAAAACCTTTGCCGGCATACTGATACCTGTTGCTTTGAGGAAAGCCTTGAGAGAGCATGCTACCATATTGGGGTCGCGTTTTCCGCATCGGCCGATATCGTGAGGGGATGATGTCTCAAATATCCAGTACCCAGCTTTATGGCCTCTGTGGTCGCATTGCGACTTCTCTCGAGTCGGGGATTGATGCGCGTCGAGTATGGAACCGTGAAGCGGAGCAGGCCCGAGGGCGGTCAGTGGTTCCATTTTCTAACATTGCTAAAGCGCTCGACCGGGGTGGTTCGCTTGCTGAGGCGGTCGAGGATAACGCTGGATTTTTCACCCCACTTTTTGTGCAAATGGTGGAAACGGGTGAGGCGGCTGGAAAACTTCCCATGGTTTTTCGCCGTTTGGCTCAGCATTATGAACACCGCGTGCGGATGCAGCGAATATTTATTGCGGGCATCACATGGCCTGCGATCCAGTTTTTCGCAGCTATTTTAATCGTCGGTTTTTTGATTTGGATTTTGGGAGCCATTGCTGAAACGAAGGGGCCTGCCGCATACGACATCCTGGGACTCGGTTTGCTCGGCAATACGGGCCTTTTTATCTACACCGCTTTTTGGATGAGTATGTTTACGATTGGCACCACTCTTTTTTTTCTCTTGCGTAACGGGATGTTCCATTTTCGTTCTCTCGAACTTGCTGCTTTAAGGATTCCCGGTGTTGGCCGCTGTATGAAAACAATCTGCCTCGCGCGCCTCTGTTGGTCGCTTGGCCTTCTATTGGAATCGGGGATGGACGTTCGCCGCGCCGTTCCTTATGCCTTTGATGCTACGGGGAGTTACTATTTTACAGAGCATCAACTCCAAGTTTCGACTTCCTTGCAGGAAGGCGAAGAGTTATTTGTTGCCTTATTGAGTACAGGTATTTTCCCGCATGATTTTTTGGAAGTTCTTCAAGTGGGTGAGCAGAGCGGACGGCTTGACGAATCAATGCTCCGCTTAGCCGATAACTATGAGGAACGTGCTCGATCGGCGATTGCAATGTTGACAAAGATTGCTGGTTTTGCGACCTGGGCGATTGTTGCTGCAATGATCGTTGCGATCATTGTAAATATGGTAGCCGGATACGCAAATTTCCTACAACAACTTTCCGGTCCGCATTGAACTTCAGAGGGGAAAATTCGTCTTTGCAGATGAGATTTTTCCGGTTTCTTTTAGGAAAGTGATTGAGATTCTCAACGCGCAGTTCGAAGCGTCTGTCTGACTTTGGCCGGCCAATGCAAAGATACTTAAAGACATTTAGGGTAGAGCGGGCCAATTTGAGGCGTCCGCATCGCAGCGTATTTCGAAAAAGTGGCTACGGTGAGAGGTTCCGCAATGCAGACGAGCCGATTTGGCCCCAACGATAGACGACAAATCCCGGTTACGGAGCGGGCCTGGCGAAGCACTCCCTGCGCCCCTTGCAGCGGACAGAAAGACAGGACAGACCATTCTTTTCGTCTTAATCGAAGCATGGTATAAAACGTATCCATGCTTCGGCATACCTTGTTTGGTAGGGAATCTCCTTTTTGTCTTTCTTGTGGGAATTGGAATTTTCCGATGTTTGATTTCGGGTCGCGACTCCAGCGCGGGCATTGGTCGGGATGGATCTTTTGGGGATTCGCCTCCGTCTTTTTTCTCTATGAGTTTTTTGTGCGGGTGATGCCGAGCGTCATCCTCTCGGATCTTGCGGTGGAATTGGACGCAACACCTGTCGCACTTTCCTCGGCACTGGCAGTCTACCTCTGGGTCTATGCACCCATGCAACTCCTGGTCGGAGGTTTATTCGATCGTTTTGGGACCAAGTTTTTGATTGTCGGGGCGTCTGCCATTTGTGGTGCCGGCTGTTTGATTTTTGCGTGGGGAGATAGCCTCATGGCAGTGGGTATTTCACGCGGCATGGCCGGTTTTGGTTCTGCCTTCGCTTTTGTGGGTGCGGTGTATGTAGCTACCGTTTGGTTTCCCCCGAGTCGTCTTGCGCTCATCGCGGGAATCACGACCGCCGTGGGAATTTTAGGTGAGGTGATCGGACAGACACCGATGGTCAATGCTGTGAAGGCCTTTGGTTGGCGGAATGTGGTTCTGACGGTAGGTTGGGCGGGCATCGCCTATGCAGTTGTACTTTGGTTCATGATTCCCCGAAGACCAGCATGGTTTCAGGAGCGGTTCACCCCCGAAGATGAAACTCAGATCAGTATTTTGCGCGGAATGTTGCGAGTTCTCGTTTCCTGGCCGATTTGGGGACTCGGTCTGATTAGTGCGATTCTCTACCTGCCGTTGAGCGTCGTTGCTGCGATGTGGGGCAATACTTTTATGGAAAAAGCGGGAGGCTATACGGCCGAAGAGGCAAGTTTTGCCACCATTGTTCTCGCCCTTGGTTGGCTTCTCGGCAGTCCTATCATGGGCATTCTTTCAGACCGCTGGGGCTCGCGTCGGCTGCCGCTGATGATTGGAAGTATTGGTGGTGGCACGGCGATGTGTGTTTTACTCTGGCCGGCCATGTTGGGTTACGGGGGGCTGTTAATATTCATGTTTATCGCGGGCCTGTTTACCAGTACCCAAGT
>JAUWIQ010000074.1 GCA_030605285.1 Planctomycetota bacterium | reverse complement strand
CCCATCACCGATCAACTCTTCGTACTCTTCGTCGTACGTTTCCGGATCGACCTCTTCGCCTTCAACCGGGGGCTCGGAGATTCCCTGCTGCACAACCAGATAGAGGTGGACGGCCAGCGATCCGAAGAGGATGCCGGGAATGATGTAGACGTGCAGGGCGAAAAATCGACTCAGCGTCTCGCCACCCGTCATCGGTCCGCCCATCATCAGATCGACCAATGCCGGGCCGATGTAGGGGATGCGTCCGATCATGGCCACCCCCACCCCCAACCCCCAGTAGGAGTTGCCGTCCCAGCGGAGTACCTGACCGGTAAAGGCCATGCCGATGGTACAGAAAAACAAGATCACGCCCAGCATCCAGGTCAACTCACGGGGGTACTTGTAGGCCCCCATCAGAAAGACCTGGGTCATGTGGATCACCACAATCACGATCATCATGGTCGCTGACCAGTTGTGAATCGCTCGCAGCATCCAGCCCAGGGGCACCTGATAATTCAGATACTCTAAACTTGCAAAGGCTTCACCTGCCGAGGGAACGTAGACCATCGAAAGCGCAATTCCGGTGACCACCTGCAAGATCAACAGGGTCATCGCGGTGCTTCCAAAGACATACATCCAGCCGACCTTGCGGCGGAGGGCTCGCGGGACCGGGTGACGAATCACCGGCCACAGCGTCTCGCGCAAGACAAGACGATGCTCAAACCACATCGCAGCTCGCTTGATACCTCGGAACAATGGATTCTCCCGTTTCCCTAAAAAGTTCAACCTTGCTGTGGATTCACATGCGCAGAACCCGGATCCTGCAGTGTCGGGATATGACCTATTAAGGCTTTCAACTGGCCCTGTTCGATTTTGTGTTTCATTTCGTAAAGTCCCCGGGGTGCGGGGCCTGCCGCATAGGCACCGTCCTCGTAAAAAACGCTGCCGTGGCAGGGACACATGAAGAGACCCGGTTCATCAAACCAACTCACCGGACAGCCCAGGTGGGTGCAGTGTAGCGAGAAGATCTGAAAATCAGTTTTTGCAGCCCCCTCCTTGCGACGAACGTAAACACCCATCTTGCCGGTAACTCCGTCCCAGGGGCCTCGCAGGGGATTTTTGACGGTTACTAGACGGGTCGTGTGGGGCTTGAAGTCCTCCACGTACCCATCGGGACCCACTGGTCCTTACGCCGCCAGATCATGGCGCCAAACAGATAGCCGATGATCGGGATGCTCATGATCACGCTAGCGGAACCTAACAGGATCCAGGCGACCCAATCGAACCAACCGCGACGATCGGTCTGGCAGCATTCGTTTTCCGAAGGTTTTTCTGTTTCGTTCATTGTTTTGTGTTCCACGATTCAGGGCCGTTCGGCTTTGCCTGGGGCGGCCTTGGCTTGTTGTTGCTTTTCGGTTTCCTGAAGCGCCCGCTGGGGCGCGGTTCGCCAGTCTTGCAGCAGGGCGACAATGTCCGCAATGTCCCCTCCCGTGAGCGGCTTGGCTGTGCTGCTTCGCTTCCCGATACCGGAAAAATCAGGCATCCCCAGATCGACCCGTCCCGTAATCATGATCCGTCGCAGGGATTGGTCACTCATGAGTGCCAGCATCGCCGGATCGTTAATGCGGCCTGCCTCCTTGCCGCCTTGGCCATCGGCACCGTGGCATTCCGCACAATAGATCGCAAACTTTTCCCGGCCCGCAGCCAGATTGCCCGTGGCGCTGGCCCGGTAGGGTGGAATATTCGCAGGCATCTTTTTGTTTTTGCCCCAACGTTGATAAATTCCTTCCGTGAGGGCTTCCATCTGTTGGTCTGTCAGCCCGCTGCGGTGTACGCTGGCGAACGAGGGCATCATCGTCCCGGGTCGGCCGTTGTGCAGGATCTCAAGCATTTGCGACTTGGAAAACACGGCCAGAAAAATCGGATCGTTGAGAGGCAGCGCAGGTCCGAAATTTCCATTCTTGCCGTGACACCCCGCGCAACTGGTCTCAAAAATCTTCGTCGGGTCCAGCACATCCGCATACAGCTTGGGACGATCGCTGGGATCCGGTTTCCCCGGCAGCCAGTCGTCAAACTTGGTCAGCGCCGAATCCGCGCTCTGCGTTTCTTGTACGCAGCCACTGGCCAATAGGCAGCTACAAAGCACCCCCAGGCAGAACAGTCCCCAGGGCGATGGCTGTGGGAGGTGCGTCACGATCGGAGCCCCCCTGCCGGTATCTTCTCGCTGCGGACGACGACGATTCCGACGGTGATTCCGTAGGCGAGTTGGGAGGCAAAAAACCAGCGCCAGTCGACATGCCTGCCCAAGGCCGGGTTCAGAATCCCCATGAACCCGTAGATCGCGCCTGTCCAGAGCAGGGGCGCCACGATACCGCCCCAGAGGATCGGCCAGCGGGGCATGGTGGGTAGCAGGATTCCAAACATCAGCCCCACACCGATCGAGGTGGCGACAAGATCACAAAGCCGAGTACCAATTGCAGCAGATGGAACTGGCCAAGTTCCGTATTCGACCAGTCGGCAACGCTCGGTACGATCATGCCCCCGAGCAAATTCACCGGATACCACAATCCCCGTCCGCTGAAGATGCCATATCCCAGTGCGGTCATTGCCATCGCAATCCCGCCTAAGATGCCCCCCTTGAAACCCGCCGAGTAGGGATGCACCTTCTCAGGAATCCGCATCCGGTGTCCGGGCATGCCCGGTTGCAGCGGTTCGACTTGAACCCGCGAGACCTTCACTGGCGCGGGGCCGGGTTCGATCGGCACGATCTCTTCGCCCGTGCCACTGGCCAGGATGCGGATCCACCTTCCCAGGCCAATGATCAGCAGCAGAGCACCCACCACCGAATAGGCGATGTTGAGTACCAGGCCACTGGAAATCAGCATCGCGCCAAACGAGATCAAGATCGGCGCCGAGGTGGGCCTGGGCATCACGACACCCTGAGGCTCGGGGTTCTCTTTCCGTTCGTGCTGAGGTGCTTCGTTCATGGGTTGATTTAAATCGACTTTGTTAGCGACCGATGATATAGACCAGGGTGAAAATGACGATCCAGACACCATCCACGAAGTGCCAGTACCAGGAGACGAGTTCGGGGGCTTCGCACTCCGCCGTCAGGGAGCGGCCCGCCTCGACACCCCAGAGGATGGTCATCGCGATCACCCCGAGGGTGACGTGAAATACATGAAATCCAATCAGTAAATAAAAGGTACTGCCGAAACTGTTGGTACTCAGCAGCAGCCGATGCTCGGTGATCAGGCCATACCACTCGTAGGTGGTTCCCAAAATAAATTCCGCTCCCAGGAGAATCGTCAGCGCAAACCAGGCCAGATAGAGGTAGTGGGCACCCCGCTGGCGGGCCTTGAGGGCAAAGTAAATCGTAGCACTACTGCTCAGCAGACAGGCCGAGTTGATCAAGACCAGTCCCAGGTCGAGCGAATTTTTTGGTGTCGGCATTTCTCCGGGAACTGCCCCTGGAACGGTGTCTCCCAGAAAGATGATGTAGGTGGTGATCAGCGTGCTGAAGAGCGCCACCTCGGAACAGAGAAACGCCACGATCCCTGTCTGGCGCGTGGTCAGTCGCGACGGTTGGTAGTGAGGATGGGCTGCGGATGGCAGGGTGCCGGTACTCAAAGTAACTCTTTCCTTTATTTAAAAATCAGTGTCGTCTGTCATGCTACTCGTATTTCCAGTCCGGATCTTCCGGGTGTTTCAAGTCCCATAGCGGACGACGACTTCGCACCGTAGGTATCTCTTCAAAGTTGTAGGAGGGCGGTGGCGAGGTGGTTTTCCATTCGAGTGTCCAGGCGTCCCAGGGGTCGTCGCCGGCGACCTGGCCGTGGTGGCGTGAACGGAGAAGGTTGTAAAAGAAAAACAGAAAACCGATGCCCATCACCGCGGCCCCGACCGTGGAAAGTTGATTCCAGATTATCCAGTCGGGTTCGGTGTAGGTGTAGATCCTGCGAGGCATTCCCAGCATGCCCGAGATATGCATCGGGAAAAACAACAGATTGAAGCCGACAAAGGTAAACACAAATTGCAGGATGCCGATTGTCTCGTTCATCATGCGGCCCGTCATTTTGGGATACCAGTAGTAAAATCCGGCGATCAGTGCGAATAATGACCCACCAAAGAGGACGTAATGAAAGTGAGCGATCAAAAAGTAGCTGTCGGAGACCTGCCAGTCGAAGGGCACCACCGCCAGCATGATGCCTGTCAGGCCACCGATGAGAAACATAGAGAGAAATCCCAATGCGAAGAGCATCGGGGTTTTCAGTTGTATGCGGCCACCATAGAGGGTTGCCGTCCAGTTGAAGATCTTGATGCCCGTGGGGATCGCGATCAGGAAGGTTGACCCTGCAAAAATCGTGTCGACCACATCGCTCATGCCGACAGTGAACATGTGATGTACCCAAACCCCGGTGCTGATGAATGCAATCGCTGTCGTGGCGGCCGCCATCGAGACGTAGCCGAAGATCACCTTGCGGGAGAAGACGGGGAGCACCTCCGAGACAATAGCAAACGCCGGGAGCGCAAGGATGTAGACCTCCGGGTGACCAAAAAACCAGAACAGATGCTGCCAGAGCAGTGCGGATCCCCCGGTTTGGGGATCAAAAAAGTGGGCCCCGGCGTAACGATCCAGCAGCAACATGACCTGAGCGGCGGTGAGTGGTGGAAACGCAATGACGATCAGCACCGCATCCATCATGAAGATGTAGACGAACAGCGGCAGCTTGGTAAGCCGCATGCCGGGTGCCCGCATGGTAAAGATTGTCGCCAGCAGGTTCACGCCGAAGGCAATGGTTCCCACCCCGGTGAGCATGGTGCCGAGGATCCAATAGTCGGTGGCATTGCCGCGTGAATATGCTGGCGAAGTGAGCGGTGCGTAAGCAAACCAACCGATGTCCGGCGCCGTTGCCGCGCCGTAGAGGCCCTCGGCTCCCAGAAAGGTGTAGTAGAGCAAACAGCCGCCGAAAAAGGAGAGCCAGAATCCCAATGCATTGAGCCTCGGGAAGGCAACGTCCCGGGCTCCGATCATCAGCGGGACCAGAAAGTTTGAAAACCCGGCGAGCATCGGCATCAGTACAAAGAAGATCATCGTTGTACCGTGCATCGTAAAAAGTTGATTGAACGTATCGGGCCCGACTAGAGTATTGTTCGGGGCCCAGAGTTGCGCACGGATCAAAAAAGCTTCGAGCCCCCCCAGGATCAGGAACAGCAGGCTCATCAGCAGATACATGATGCCGATCTGCTTATGGTCCACTGAGGAAACCCAGCCGTGCAGCCGGGTAACCAGCGGAACGCGGGTCGGGCTCGTCGTCGAGTAGGGACTGAGGGTTGCCATGGTTTGTGTTGTATTTCCGGGCGCGGGATGCGCGGGTTGTTATTTTAAGCTCAATAAATAGGCCACGATCTTATCGACCTCGTCTGGGTTGAGTTTCATGTCGGGCATGTAGCAGCCCTCCTTGATGGTGTTCGGGTCCTGGACCCACTGCTTTAAATATTTTTCATTATTCGGGACAATTCCCGAGGCGATCGTCGAACGGCTCATGAGATGGGTGAGGTCGGGGGCAAACTTGCCCTCCGCAGGCGTGCCCCGGACGGTATGGCAATTCGCGCAGGCGTTGGCAAGAAACAGATCCCGGCCCGCGGCGACCGCCGGGTCGAGTACGGATGCCTGCTGTTGCTCGCTGACCCACTGCTTAAAATCTTGTTCACTTTCCGCCTTAACCCGCAACCACATGTGGGCGTGTTGTGTGCCACAATATTCGGCGCACTGACCGAGATACCATCCCGCCTCTTCCGGTTCGAACCACATGTGATTCACGCGGCCGGGCAAGAGGTCGGTTTTGCCGGCGAGTTGCGGTACCCAGAAACTGTGAATCACATCGGCGGATTCGAGATCGAGATAAATGGGTCGTGGCGTACCGTCTGCGGTAAGCGGCACATGCATTTCATTCGCGGTAACGAAGCCATTGTCGACGTAATCGAACTCCCACCACCACTGATGTCCGACAACACGGATGTGGATGGCTTCTGGCGGGGGCGGCGCCGCTTCAATCTCAAAGATACTGCGGGCAGTTACCAGGAACAGCACAAAGACGATGATCGCCGGCCCCACGGTCCAGGCCAGTTCGATTGGATTGCTGCCATAGATCTGCGGTGGTTCAACCCCAGCATCCTGTTTGCGGGCGCGAAAACGGACAAGCATCAGGCAGAGTGGGATGAAGACCAGCAGAAAGATAACGACCACGATTCCCAGAATCAGATAGAAAAGATCCATCGTCGTTTTGGCGGGTGGAGACCGCGGATCGAGAATATTCGTATTGCGGCCTTGCTGCAAACTTTCGAGTGTGGGGGCGGAGGGCGAATCCGCCGCCAGCAGCCATCCACCTTGCGACAATCCGCCGACGAAAATCAACAGCAGCGCAATCCCTAAGATCCCCATCTTGCCAACCATGCGGGGGATTATAGCAAAGATCAACCACCTGCAAAGCAGGTGGTTGCGAAGCAGCTGGGGTATCGATGGTGGGGGTTCCCGGAGAAGATTGTCGCAAGCGGCGGACGGAAAATACCGTTGCGAGTTTTGGTCGAATCGCCTTCCATTGCGGGGCGGTGCCCAGCCGAGTTCCGCCGGTCCTCGAGCGGTTATACCCTTGTTTCGCCAAAAAGGGGGGCGGTCAAGGCGACCGTGGTTGCGGGGGAAATTCGCCCGATCTGCAAAAAATGCTTGGTCTGGAGACTGTTTTTTGGCAAACACGCGGCCCGCGGCGTGCGTAGCATACCTAGTAACTGGGCCCTTGCCCCCACAAAAAGAAGCTAGAAAAAAATGAATTTCTCCAAACCGAACATCGGCTGTAGAAAAGTGTCCGCCACCCTCGCGGCCCTCGCGGTGGTGTTGCCGTTCGGCTTGGTTTCGCCCTGTCTCTGTGCTGCGGCTAGCTGTTGTTCCGGGGCGGATGCCCCGGCGGCTGGGTTCGGTTGTTGTGGCAGCGCAGTGGTTACCACGCCGAGCGAAGACTCCTCCGCTTGTCCGCACCCGAGCCGCTGCTGCGGGAATTGTGACAATGGCCGGGCGGTGTGGGAGATTGTCCGCCACGAGGAAAAACGGGGCGACCATTCCGCAGAGGTCGCTCTCGGTGCGGAAGGGCGGCTTCCGCCGCAGAACGAAAACGTCGACTTGACCTCCAGGAGCTGGACCGAAGCATTCTGTCCTTCCCCGCTCCGTCTACACGCCCTGCTCGGCGTCTGGTTGAACTAAAGCATCGACCGCGCAAGCTGCTTTTTTCAAAGCCGACTTGCGCCCGTTCATTTTCGTGGGATCCATTCTTTTTTGAACTAATAATTTAGCGGAACTTATCCGCAGAAGGAGTTTACGATGACTCAATTTATCGCAATTTTTGGTGCCTTAGCGATTGCGGCAGTCGCGGTGATTGGTCCCTCCAGCATCCTGGCCGAGAAGCCGGATACCAAGGTGGTGGCCAGTTGTTGCTGCGGCAAGCAGTGCGATTGTAAAGAGTGCGGTTGTGCGGACGGCAAGTGCACCAACTGCAACTGCAAGGCCTGTAACTGCACAGGCTGCGAGTGCGGCGGCGACTGCGGCAGTGCCTGCTGTCCAACGTCGAAGCAGGATAAAAAAGCAGGCGGATGCTGCAAGCAGCAATCGGCAGCGAAGAAGTCGTGCTGCGGCAAAAAGAGCTGATGTCTCCGGTTTGAGATCGGCTCTAAGGATGGATGTTTCTCCCTCGGCCAGTGCGAACTGGCCGAGGGTTTTTTCTTGCGGTCAAAATGGGCTGCGGAGGGCGGTCCGGCCGCGTCATTTTGTGCTTTCTAGAGGTTGGCGGCGGGCTGGTCCGAAGCGTACAATCGGCTCGCCAGCGAGCTTGCCGCGTTTTCTATCCAAGGGGAGGGATCCTGATGCAGAAAAATCTCATCATCCGGCTGCTTTTTTTTATTGTACTTTTGATTGTGCTCAACGTGCTTTTCAGGCTCATGGGGATCCACATCCATATTTCAATCATCGGCAGCGTATTGATCACGATCGGTATCTGGGTCGTGTTCGGACTCATGAGTTCGAAACGGT
>JAUWIQ010000119.1 GCA_030605285.1 Planctomycetota bacterium | reverse complement strand
ATATACGCGGCGTACGGCGCGCCGAGACAGAAGGCTGGCAAAACCAGATTGGAAAGACTCCCCCAACCAGCGGCCGGAAACACCGGGATCATAAAGACGAAAAGAATAATGCAGACGCCCGCCAACCAGAAATTCGGTACCGCCATACCAGTTGTGGCAAGAAGCATCACACCCGTATCAACCCAGGTTTGCCGCCATAGTGCGGCAATCACTCCGGCAAGTAAACCGACGGATAATCCGAACGCCAGGGCAAGGATTCCAAGGGAAGCGGAAACCGGCAAACCCTGGGCAATGATTTGGTTCACGCTGAAGTCACGAATTCGATAGCTCGGCCCAAGATTTGGGAAACCGATGCGAAACTGTCCATCCTCACCGAGTAAACCGGCGGCCATGCCAAGATGAACCACGTACTGCTTCCAGAGCGGTTCGTTGACACGGTAGCGCCGCTCGATGGCCTGTTTGACATCCGGCTCTAGTTTCCGCTCACCATCAAAGGGACCCCCAGGGACCGCACGCATAAGAAAAAATGAGACTGTAAAGACAACCCAGAGGGTGAGAAAAAACCACAACAAGCGTTTGGCAAGAAAATGAATCATGTTCCTTCCCGTCGGCGCATATGGATACGCTTGGCCCGCTCATCAATCTGGATCGCTGGTAACGGATGAAGATCCTGGCTATTGCTGTAGAATCCCTTCACGAAAGGCTTCACCAGATTCACGCTCATGTAAAAATAAATTGGAATAATAGGGAGTTCCCCCATAAGCAATTCCTCTGCCTCGTGCAGGATCTTCAGGCGTTGCTCGGCATCGGATTCCTCAGTCGCCCTGGCAATTAATTTATCAAATCGTCGATTTCCCCAGCCGGTCTCGTTCTGTACACCTCCCGTAATAAAGAGATCTAGAAATGTATTCGGGTCCGGGTAATCACCAATCCAACCAGCGCGGGCCACGTCGTATTCCATTTTTCGCGTCGTGGCCAGATATGTCTGCCACTCCAGGTTTCGCAAGCGGACATCGACCCCCAATCGCTGCCAATCCTGCTGGATTGCCTCGGCAATCTTCCGATGGCCATCGGAAGTATTAAACAGGATCTCAATCGACCGCATACCCCTGCCTCCCGGGTAGCCCGCTTGGGCCAACAGTTTGCGAGCCGCTTCAAGATCGTATGTTTCAGCCAGGGCCGCCTCGTAGCCTGGCAGCTCCGGCGGGACGATACTGTAGGCGGGCTGCTGACCGGCTCGGAGAATGAAATTGCAAATTCGCTCCCGGTTGACCGCCCGGCTGAGTGCCCTGCGAACCAGCGGGTTATTCAAGGGTTTGCGGGTCACGTTGAGCCTATAAAAGTAACTCGAGAGTGACGACATGGCGTGGTAGTCACTGCGGATTTTGAGTTTCGGAATCACTTCACTGGGAGGAGACGGAAGCCAATCCACATCACCATCGAGGTACATATTCAGTCCTGTGGTACTCGATTCAACTGCTAAGGCATCCACCGTATTGAGACTAACGGCCTCGGCATTCCAGTAGTGTTCATTTTTTTCCAGTCGAATACGATCTCGAAGACGGCGAAATTTGATCCGAAACGGTCCGTTGACGACGATGTTCTCCGGCCTACTCCAACCGGGGTAACCAAACCTCTCCACACTGGACCGGGTGATGGGAAAGGTAACGTAGAATTGCATTAGGTAGAGAAAATAGGGTGTCGGATTTTTCAACTCGACCCGCAGCGTATGCGCATCAACCGCCTTGATCCCCACCTGATCATAATCCAACAGCACATGGAGGCAGTTTTCTACATCCGCACGAGAGGCGGGTTCCTGGCTAAAGCTCCTCTCTGTTCCATCGATGTTGACTTTATAGACCCATCGCCGCTTCCAAGCGGTTTGCAGAGTCGCTACTTTCTCGCCCGTCGATTTATCTGAAATCACGGGTTTCTCTGGCTTATCGATCGCCACAAGCTGGCCATGCAAGACGGTTCCTCGAGGAAACAACTGTCCCGGTTGCGGTCGATCGGGAAGTTCTACTTCCACAGAGTCGCCTACATCCACTCTACCGGAATTATATTTTTCCGCATTGACAACATAGGCGGAGAGAACAAAATGATATTGCGATCCTGTCTCCGGATGCAAAAGCCGCTGCCACGACCAGCGGAAATCTGCGGCCGTTACAGGAGTCCCATCAGACCAGATGGCACCTCGCCTCAGAGGGAAGGTATATGTCCTTCCCTGGTCCGAAACAATGCGTGAGACATCAGCCGTGGTCGCCATCCCGGGCTGTGGCTGGAGAGTTTTGGGGTCAGGTCGATAAAGACCCTCAAAAAGTGCGCGGATCATCCGACCCTCGGGAGAGCCGGTCACCTGCGCCGGATCAATCGATTTTACCTCCGTGCCATTATTGAACGTGAAATCGGCCGAAGGGAGTGTCCCGAAGGACGTAGACCAAAAAACAGCACCAACCAGCGCGGTAAGGGCCGCGAACGGAAACAACTTGCGCGTTGTCGGGTGCATCAACAATCCCAGCCGAATGACTCTCTATCTTCGCGGACCACAAATCTATCGATTTCGTGGCACATTCGGCAATTCAGCAGACCCTATATGCTACGAATACTTTGCCGGGACAGCAAGCACCCCCTGCCAGCACCCGATAGCAGCTCACTAAACCGTTTTCAGAGGGCAACATGAGTTTTCCCCTCGGTCTGCCAACCTGCAGCAGAGCCCAAAAAAAATTCGCTTTCTCGGCGTTCAAATCATTTCCATCTTCTGCAATGGCGGTTACAATATCCGCCGTTGAACGATTGGCAGCTTGTGGCGTGGCCCCTGGTAAGATCGCCTGGAAAAATAAACAGGGTGGTCGCGAGCGATACCAACACTCGGGGATCACGACAATGGTTCATGCTATTTGGAACGGACGACAAATGCACCGTTAATAAAATCACTTTGGTATTTAATTGTTGGAAAGGAATTTGATTGTGACTGCAATCGCAACCAAAACGGATGGAACGGTTAACTTAAAATCTAAAGAGTCAACTCAGGACGATGGCATGGGCGTAAAAACCGATCGCTCTCAGCCCCCCGAGCCCGTCAGGGTAGGACAACTCCAAGAAAAACTAGCCAAAGATCTTGTTCGAATATTTAAACTCCTGTCGGATGAAACGCGATTACGAATTCTCTATAGTCTTAGTCAGGCAGAGGAACTCAACGTAAGAGCACTCTGTGAATTACTACAACTAAGCCAGCCAGCTGTCAGCCATCATTTGGGTATGTTGCGCAATGCGGGAATCGTTGAACCACGACGTGATGGAAAACATAATTTTTATCGCATCCTACCGGGAAATTTCGAGAAACTCCTGATGTTAGTCTTCGACGGCATTCCGGAAAGCGAACACTCGGTTCGTTTCCATGACCTCGATCTTAGTCAGCACCGCCCGCTGCAACCGCGTTGATGCGCTTGCCAGGCGCACGTCATGGGTGGGCTGTGAGACGCCGCTTCCCATGAGTTTAGCTGGCTCAACGCCTGTGGGGCGGTGGTGCCACAAACTTGAGACCATGCTGGACCCATTGCACCTGCGCCACAAACCGCCTGAGACCTTGGAGCGACCCCGCGAGCTGGTCGTAGTCTGTGCGCCGATGCACAGCAACATCAATCTTTCACGTATTGTGCGGAGCTGCGGTTGTTGCGGCATTTCAAAAGTCATCGGTTGTGGTAGTGCGCGGATCATTGAAAAAATTGCCCGTGATGGGGCAGAAACAGTTGTTGTGGAAACCCACCGTACGCTCGAACCGGTGCTGAAGAAACTCCGCGCAGCAGGTTACTGTCTTGTCGGTTTGGAGCAGGCGTCGACATCGGAACGATTGTATGACTACCGTTTTCAAAGACGGTCCGCACTGATATTGGGTAGTGAGCGCCAGGGCTTGAAGGATAAGTTTCTAGCTTCGCTCGATGATATTGTTGAAATCCCCGTCTACGGGCTGCCTTACAGTCACAACGTAGCGACTGCGGCTGCGATGGCAATGTACGAATACTGCCGGCAATTTCCGCATGGGTGAGAGGTTCCCAGCAGTTCGTCGCCTGGGATCCATCGATATATTATATTGGTGTAAAAAAGCGACCCGTTTCCGGCAATCTAGCAGCTGTTTGGGTTATCCCCATTCTTGTCATTTCTTATCTCAACGGATAGACTCACCCGTTTGTTCACGCGTGGCTATGGCGACCGATTGCATCGTGCTCCGCACAGTCCATTCACTGCATTTCCATCAATAAGGGACTTCTTGCGTGCCTGGAACTTGTGTTATAGGCCTGCAGTGGGGCGACGAGGCCAAGGGAAAATTGGTCGATCTCCTCACCGAGCATCACGAAATAGTGGTGCGTTACCAGGGCGGCGCAAATGCCGGTCACACGGTCGTCATTGGACCGGAGACTTACAAGCTCTCCCTGATTCCAAGCGGCATACTCACCCCGGACGTTCAGTGCGTAGTGACCGGTGGCGTTGTTATCAATCCCCCTACGCTGTTAAGCGAATTAGATGCCCTGACTGCCCGCGGAGTTCAAATCACCGATAATCTGATGCTCAGTGATCGAGCCCATGTGATTTTTCCCTGGCACATGGTGGAGGACCGCGCGCTCGATGAATCGACCGCAGACGGCGAAAATATCGGCACCACACAGCGGGGTATTGGCCCCTGTTACCGTGACAAAGTTGGTCGCTCCTACGCCTTGCGATTGGGTGATCTATTACGTCCTACCTTGCGTGACCGTATCGCACACATTGCCGCCGTCAAGCAGAAATTATTGGCAACCTTCACCGGCCCTCTGGAGGACAGACTGGACGCAAATCAGATTTTTCAAGAATATACGAGTTATGCTGATCGCTTGCGGCCCTTCATTGGTGATACCACCCATTTCCTCCTGGATGCTGCTGAGAGTGACAAAAACATACTCTTCGAAGGTGCACAGGGATCCTTATTGGATGTCGATCACGGAACGTTTCCGTTTGTCACCAGCAGTAACAGTTCGGGGGTCGGAGTTCCTAGCGGCTCTGGAGTTCCGGGAAGTTTCATGCAACGTATCGTCGGAGTCGTCAAGGCCTACACGACACGCGTCGGTGGCGGGCCGTTTCCGAGCGAGCAAGACAATGAGCAGGGACAGCATCTTCGAGAGCGGGGAAATGAATATGGAACGGTTACGGGGCGGCCCCGCCGCTGTGGCTGGTTCGACGCCGTGGCTGCAAACTACACTTCCCGAGTAAGTGGAATTAGCGAATTGGCAGTAATGCTCCTTGATGTACTGAGCGATTTGAAAGAACTCAAAATTTGCACCGCCTATGAAATAGGCGGGCAGCAGACCCATATTTTCCCGAGTCATGTCGATGATCTTCGTCACGCAAAACCAATTTTTGAGACCCTCCCGGGATGGCAAACCGACATTCGGCATGTGAAACAACTCGAGGACCTCCCCCCACAAGCCCGTAACTACCTTGAATTTATCAGCATGTGCTTGCGCCGTCCCATCACTTATGTATCGGTAGGTCCAGAGCGGAGCCAAACGATTCAGTGTCGCTTGGAGCCCGCCAACTGCGAGTTTACCTGAAATTTATCAAAACGTGTTTTCGACTTGTGGCCAACAAGATCACTTCGCATGTCAGATTTATTTTCCAGCACACCGACCAACCAGCAGCCTGCCGAGATGGTAAGCGAACGTCTATCTGGCATTGACCGACACCAGTGGCCCGCACATATAGCAGTTATTATGGACGGCAACGGTCGCTGGGCTCAGCGTCAAGGACTGCCCCGTATTGAGGGGCACCGCAGGGGTGTCCAAAGCGTACGGCGAGCCACCGAAGAGTGTTCCCGGTTGGGCATCGAGCAACTCACACTCTATTGTTTATCCAGTGAAAACTGGAAACGGCCCCATGAGGAACTCGACTTTCTGATGCACCTGCTCGAGCAGTACATGATCGAAGAACGCTCTACGATTATGCGAAATAACATTCGTGTTTCCACCATCGGTCGGCGCAAAGGTATTCCCGATACCGTGCAGCTTGAAATTGACAAGACGATCGAAATGAGTCGGCAGAATAGTGGTACGCAACTTTGCCTAGCCATCAACTACGGTGGGCGGGCAGAACTTCTTGATGCCGTGCGTGGGATCGCCCACGAAATCTGCGAAAACCGATTGCTTCCAGACGACATCTGTGAACAGACCATCGACGAGCGACTCTATACTGCGGGCATGCCCGACCCGGACTTGCTGATACGGACGGCAGGGGAAATGCGAATTAGCAACTTTTTGCTCTGGCAAATCAGCTACTCGGAAATTTGGGTAACCGATCGCTGCTGGCCTGAATTCCGTGAACAAGATTTGCACGAAGCAATTCGCGACTATGCGAGTCGTAATCGACGATTTGGCGGCCTGGGGCTTTAATCGATCGGCTTGGAGACATCCCGGATCTCATGATGATTGAGACCCTTAAAAGCTACGTTGGAATCACCACAGAGGATCACTAACCCTCGGCAGGTTAGAAAAAAAGAAGTGTTGCACTGGCGATTATTACTGAGCGGCCTTTTTATTGGTGTGCTGGCACTGTTTTTTTGGT
>JAUWIQ010000186.1 GCA_030605285.1 Planctomycetota bacterium | reverse complement strand
CTCTGTTCATAAAATAACCCTCCGCGAGCTTGAAACTGATCAAGTGGAAATATTTTTCCCTGAGGGAGGTGGCCTTGCAGGAATGCGATTCTCTTGGCCCGGAAGATTGCGTGCGGACTGGGAACTACGTCACCCGCTCCTCAGTAACTTGGTTTACAATCCGGTCGTAGAAGCGCTTTCCAAACCCGAAATTCAATATTCAATCGCGCTAAGTTTAATTTCCTGTACCGTTACGGCTATTATTTCCCTCTGGATCGCAGTCCCACTCGGTTATTTACTATCGCGGTATTCTTTTTTCGGGAAAGGTTTGATCGATGCGATCCTGGATATTCCTATAATTCTACCGCCGTTGGTGGTTGGCTTAAGCCTGCTGATATTATTTCAATTTATGCCGGTGGCATTGCGAAATGCAGTTGTCTACCAGATTCCAGCCGTTATTCTGGCGCAGGTTGCTGTCGCCTGTGCTTTCGCTGTGCGGATAATGAAGGCCGCTTTCGATCAGATTGATCCTCGTTGCGAACAAGTCGCGCTCACGCTCGGCTGTGGTCGCGCCTCTGCATTTTCTCGCGTGGTCTTACCGGAGGCCTTGCCAGGCATACTTACAGCCGGCACTCTCGCCTGGGCCCGGGCACTGGGAGAGTTTGGCCCCCTACTTATTTTCGCTGGCGCGACGCGCTTAAAAACAGAGGTTCTCTCTACGTCAGTTTTACTTGAATTAAGTGTGGGTGATCTTTCCGCTGCTGTGGCTATATCATTCATCATGATCATCGCAGCAATTCTCGTGCTGGTGCTCACGCGTATTTGGGGCACCAAAACAATATCGCTTTAATCAGCTGACTCATCATGATCACACTCGATAACATTTCGATCACTGCGGGCACATTTCAGCTCGATCATGTCTCATTGAAAGTGCCGCATCGGCACTATGGTATTCTGATGGGCGCGACCGGAACCGGGAAAACGACGCTACTGGAAGCGATTGCAGGATTAATACCGATCACAAATGGGTCGATCATCTTAGGTACGCGTGATGTGACGTCGTTCAAGCCGGCTGAACGCAACATTGGCTATGTACCACAGGACGGTGCTCTGTTTTCGAAAATGAATGTGAGAGACCACCTCGCCTTTTCACTCGTTGCTCGTGGCGAAGCGCCGGTTATGATAAAAGAACGAATTGACGAACTATCTTCCATGCTCGGGCTTTGCGATCATCTCCATCGCGGCATCCGTAATCTCAGCGGCGGAGAAAAACAACGGGTGGCCCTTGGCCGGGCGCTTGCTTCGCACCCCGCAACACTTCTGTTAGATGAACCGCTGAGCGCCTTGGATGAAAAGACGCGTAATCAGATGTACCAACTTCTACGTAATGTGCAAAAGAATATTCCTGTCACCATTCTCCATGTAACGCATCATGTTGCTGATGCCCGATTCCTCGCTGATACTCTTTTGCATTTATCCCCGACTGGAATCGAAGAAATTAAATCTGATTGTGTTTCAGCTTGGATGGATAAAGAATCCGGGGCACCTCCCATACGAGTCGATTGAACTCTATATTGTGCAAACAAGCTGCGCTCGCCAGATATTTTTTCTTGAGGACTCATTATGAAACTGCGTACTCACACCCTGCGGTCAATTTCCCTGGCACTCCTTTTTGCCTGCGTTGCAGTCAACCATTCTTCCGCCGACGTCTCCTTGCCCAATATTTTCAGCGATCACATGGTGATCCAGCGGCAACAGCCGATTCGGCTCTTCGGTATGGCGGCCCCGGGCGAAGCTATCTCTGTTGAATTTGCAGGGGAGTCGGGGAAGGCAGAGGCCGATAGCGACGGCAAGTGGCGCATCCAACTGCCAGCAGTCGCTGCAGATCGCTCCCCTCGTGAGATGATTGTTCGCGGAAAGAATACAATCACGCTGTCCGATATTCTTGTGGGTGATGTTTGGCTTTGCAGCGGTCAGTCAAATATGGAGTGGCACCTCCAAAACAGTGCCGATGCGGAAAAAGAAATCGCCGATGCCAATTATCCCGAAATTCGCCTATTCGATGTCCTTGGACATACGGTCAGTCGTACACCCAAAAATAATACAACAGGCACCTGGCAGCGTTGTACCCCAAAGAGTGTCCGCAGATTCTCAGCCGTTGCCTATTTTTTCGGGCGATCCTTGTATCAGCAGTCCGAGATTCCCGTCGGACTCGTTGGGACCAATTGGGGGGGAACCCGAATCGAACCCTGGATTCCTGAATCCGGTTTTCAGGACATCAACGAACTCTCCTATATGTCGGACGGATTGCGCCAACTTGACCTTAAGACACCCGAGGGAAAAACAAAGCACGACGCTTACCTCAAAAGTGTCAACCAATGGACGATCGACGCAAGAAAAAACATTCAATCCGGAATACATCCTGGCTCACCACCCGCTCCACCAAACTTTGATTCCATCCATGGCGCAACGACTATTTACAATTCAATGGTCCATGGAATTGCGCCCTTCAGTGTACGAGGCGCCATCTGGTATCAGGGTGAATCGAACGGCGAAGAAGGGGATATCTACTACCATAAAATGAAGGCGCTCATCGCTGGATGGCGCAAGGTATTCGAAAACCCAAACATGCTGTTTTATTTTGTGCAATTGGCAAATTGGCAAGATGCCACCGATGATCCCGCGGGGGGGGACGGTTGGGCGGCAATCCGCGAAGCACAGCGTAAGGCGCTGGAAATTCCACATACCGGAATGGCAGTCATTACCGACATTGGTGATGCGGGCGATATTCATCCCCGCAATAAGCAAGACGTGGGCGATCGTTTAGCCCAATGGGGCCTGCGAGATGCCCATAAACTTGAGGTGGTTCCTTCAGGCCCGTTAATGAAATCGGCAGTCCGCGATGGGGCGGCTATCCGCATTAAGTTTGATCATGTCGGCAAGGGCCTGATGACAGCTCGAAAAGATAATCTCTCCCCACCCCAAGAAACACCCGATACACCACTCGCTCGCTTTGCGATCGCTGGTGCCGATAAAAAATGGCATTGGGCCAAGGCAACAATCGATGGCAATTCAGTTCTGGTATCGTCGCCTGCGGTTACCGAACCGGTTGCAGTCCGGTATGCCTATTCCATGAATCCGGTAGGTGCGAATTTGTATAACCGTCATGGTTTGCCGGCCTCCCCTTTCTGTACGGACGACTGGTAAGCTGGAATTGTCCTGGAAAATATGCAAAACGGGCCAAACTTGCCTGCAATCGCCCCGGTAGGTTATCTTGTACCAAGGGACCTGACCCCTTTCCGACTCATCCATATCGAAAACACCCCTGCTAAGCCCTAAGGTGCTCTCCCCATGAAACACTCCACGCGTAGAAAATTTCTCCAAACAACTACGGCAGCAGCGGTTACAGTCCCTTATTTTTCCTGGACACAGCGAGGCTTTGCAAATGAGTCTGCGAACGACCGCCCACAAATTGGCTGCATTGGAACCGGGAGCATGGGCACAGGCGATGCCATGGGCCATGCGCAATTTGGGGATATTGTTGCGGTGTGCGATGTTGATTCCAGGCATGCGGAAAGGGCGAAGCACCACGAAAAAATCGGCAAGGGAAAGGCAGACGCCTACAAGGATTACCGGGATGTTCTCGATCGTGACGATATCGATGTCGTAAGTATTGTGACTCCTGACCATTGGCACACAAAAATTGCTGTTGAAGCACTTCAGGCAGGAAAGCATGTTTTTTGTCAAAAACCGCTTACATTCACTCTCGAAGAAAATAAACTTATTCGTGATGCCTGTCAGCAGTATCCCGACCAAATATTTTTTGTTGGCACTCAACAGCGAAGCAGTCGCCGACTATTCCTTCGCGCCGTAAACATGGTCCAAAAAGGCTTTCTGGGAGACATTAAGAAGGTGACCGTTGGTATTGACGGTGCGCCCACAGGTGGTCCTTTCCCAGTCGCCAATGTTCCTCAAGAACTCGATTGGGACATGTGGCTCGGACAAGCGCCGATGGTCGATTTCCGGGAAAAGCGATGCCATTACCAATTCCGTTGGTGGTATGAGTATTCCGGAGGAAAGTTTACCGACTGGGGCGCCCACCACGTAGACATTGCCACCTGGGCATTGGGACAAGATTCTGAGGGAATGGGCCCGGGAGAAATTGATGGCACCGCAGTGAGCCACCCAGTACCGTACAAAGATGGATATGCAGAAGTAGACGACTCCTACAATGCATCCCATGAATTCTCCATTCCATGTCGTTTTGCCAACGGCACCGAAATGGTCGTCACCAGCGCACCCCCCAATGGTATATTATTTGAAGGTACTAAGGGACCGATGTTTGTAAATCGTGGCCGAATATCAGGGAAGCCCATCGACGAAGATTGGGATGCTGGGCATTATGGCCAAGATGATTTAACTCGACTCTACAAGGGCAAACCTCACGAAAGCCATAAACAGAATTTCTTCCGCACAATACGCGAAGGCGGGCTTCCGGTGTCGGATGTCTACAGTCATCTGCAAGCGATGAATACATGCCATTTATGTACAATCGCAGCACGGACCGGACGCAACATAAAATGGGACCCAAAGACGGAACAAATTATTGGCGACGAGTTGGCCAATTCATTTGCGTCACGGACCCCACGTGCCGGCTATGAAATCCCGCGCGTAGGATAAATTCCCGTTGATCCTTTGGTAATTTGGGTTCGGTTCCGCTTCTCAGCTTCGTGTATTTGAGATACAACACTCACATGCTCGAGGATAGACGCGACCAACTCCCACCCGGCCAACAATTGCTGCGCCCAGGAAGGTGGCCGCCGGTGGGCGAAAAGCCGCCTACAGGCCTATTTAAACCCTGGACACTGCAACTCCGCGGACTTTTCAAAACCCCGAGGAGGCTCACGCTCGAGCAATTGCTTGCCGAACCCCTCGAAGATCAATCCATCGATATTCACTGTGTCACCCGGTGGTCCCGCCTGGGAGTTCCCTTTCGCGGTATTCCCCTTGCACGGATCCTGTCTCCCGGGCAGATCGAACCCCGCGCTCGGTATGTCTCCTTTGTCGCCCGAAGTTCGCGTGGACATTCAAGCAGTGCTTCCCTCGAGGTCGCACAACCTGCACTGCTTGCGTTTTATGCAGAGGGAAAGCTACTGTCCGCAGAATATGGCG
>JAUWIQ010000413.1 GCA_030605285.1 Planctomycetota bacterium | reverse complement strand
GAAGCTCTCCCGCCAGGGCTACCATGTGGGAAGTGTTGAGGGAAATGGGTTCGAAATAAGCTACGAGGGTCTTAATGGAAGTTTTGCGGGGATGTAGGTGCTCCTTCGTAGTCGGTCTGCTTTTCGCCTTTGGGGGCGTCGTTGAAGGTGACGAATTGACCGCAAAGCGGCCCAACGTGATTGTGATTTTTTGTGATGATCTCGGCTACGGTGATTTGGGGTGTTTCGGGCATCCGACCATCCGCACGCCCAGACTCGATCAGATGGCCAACGAGGGGCAGAAGTGGACACAATTCTATGCGGCCGCGCCGGTCTGTACACCGAGCCGCGCCGGACTGCAAACCGGTCGCTATCCGGTCCGTAGCGGGATGTGCGGATTCGGATATCGGGTCCTCTTTCCCGATTCCAAAGGCGGACTTCCGCAGAGTGAGATCACGATTGCACGGATGCTTCAGGATGCGGGGTATGCCACGCACGCGGTCGGTAAATGGCATTTGGGGCACCTTCCGCGGTTTCTGCCCACGAGCCACGGTTACGATACCTATTTTGGGATTCCTTATTCCAACGATATGGATACCTCCAAAGATGCTCCGCCATGGAAAGAGCAGTTTGCGGATCCCAAAAGTGAATATTGGAACGTGCCCCTCATGCGGGGAGAAGCAATTATCGAGCGGCCCGCCGACCAGACGACAATCACCGAGCGCTATACGCAGGAGACGATCAAACTTATTCAGAAAAATCGCGACCAACCTTTTTTTATCTATCTGGCCCACAACCTTCCCCATGTCCCTCTTTTTGTTTCTAAGCCCTTTGAGGATGTGAGCCTGCGTGGTCTCTACGGCGATGTGATCGAGGAGATCGACGCCTCGACCGGACGAATTCTCGATGCGGTCCGCGAAGAGGGCATCGCCCAAAACACGCTCGTCGTTTTCACCTCCGACAATGGCCCCTGGCACATGTATAAAGTGCAGGGTGGATCGGCGGGCCTGCTTCGCGACGCCAAGGGGAGTACCTGGGAGGGCGGGATGCGGGAGCCGACGGTTTTCTGGTGGCCCGAACATATCCAGCCCGCAGTGATCATGGATGTGGGCAGTACGCTCGATCTTTTGCCGACTTTTGCCTCACTTTGCGGTGGCAAGCTTCCAGCGGACCGCACCATCGATGGGGTGGATCTCTCAGGCGTTCTGCTGCATGGCGAATCGAGTCTGCGTAAAGAAATGGTTTACTACCACGGCGACGAGGTATTTGCCCTTCGCGAGGGGCCCTACAAGGCACACTTTAAAACCAAGACGGATTTTGTCGGGCAGCAGGAACCGGAAATACACAACCCGCCGCTACTCTACAATCTCGAACATGATCCAGCAGAAAAATATAATATTGCCGACGCGAACCCGGAGGTGGTGCAGCAACTACACCAGCGGAAGCAGGAGCATGAGGCAGGGGTCAAGCGAGTGCCCAATCAACTCAGCTTAAGATGAGCATACAAATATGCGAAAGGCGGTCGGCGATGCGACTAAGAGAAGTATTTCATAATTTAATCAAGTATCTTTTTTTGCTCCCCGTCATTCCCGTTGCATTGGTGCTTCCGCAAGTTGCCGCAGCGGAAGAAGCCAAAAATAAAAAAAGTGACCGTCCGAATATTTTGTTTATTTTTTCTGACGATCACGCGACCCATGCGATCGGGGCGTATGACGGGCTCTACAAATCGATCGATCCCACGCCCAATATCGATCAACTCGCCAGCGAGGGGATGCTGTTTGAAAACAGCTTCTGCACCAATTCGATCTGCGGCCCGAGTCGGGCGGTGATTCTGACCGGCAAGCACAGTCATAAAAATGGCTTTATGAATAATGGCAATCGCTTCGACGCCAGTCAGACCACCTTCCCGAAACTGCTACAAACATGTGGTTATCAAACCGCTTTGTTCGGCAAGTGGCATCTCAAAAGCGAACCGCAGGGTTTCGATACCTGGATGGTACTTCCCGGCCAGGGCGCCTATTACAATCCCGAGTTCATTACCCCGAGCGGCAAGCAGGTAATCAAAGGGCACTGCACGCAGGTGGTGACCGAACTGGCGATCGACTGGCTCAAAGAGGGTCGCGATCCCGACCGACCGTTTCTGCTGATGTGTCAGCACAAAGCGCCACATCGAAACTGGATGCCGGCTTTTGAGCATATCGCACTTTACAACCACACATCTCTTCCCGAGCCGGAAACCCTGTTTGATCGATGGGAAGATAACGCGCCACCGGCGCATCATCAGGAGATGGAGATCGATCGCCACATGGATTTGCATTACGATCTGTTTGTCGATTTAACAGCTGAGTTTGACGGGGATGCAATTCAACAGCGGCAAGATCGCTCGGCGCGCGACAACCTGTGGCGGATGTCTGCTGAGCAGAAAAAGCGATGGAAAGCTGCATATAAGGCGGATGATGCAGCGTTCCATGCGGCGAAGCTTGCGGGCAAGGAACTGGTCCGCTGGAAGTATCAGCGCTACGCCAAAAATTATCTGCGCTGCGCGCGGGGTGTGGATGATAGTGTGGGAGCGTTGATGGCCACACTCAAAGAACTGGGACTCGAGGAGAATACGATCGGCGTCTACAGTTCCGATCAAGGGTTTTATCTTGGCGACCACGGGTGGTACGACAAGCGGTGGATGTATGAGGAGTCCTTGAAAATGCCACTGATTATCAAGTGGCCCGGCGTGACTCAGCCCGGATCGCGCAACACCATGATGGTGCAAAACATCGACTACGCCGAAACCTTTTTAGAGGCAGCTGCCTGCGATGCAGATCCTGAGATGCAGGGAAAATCGCTCGTACCACTGCTTGCCGGTGAATCGCCTGAAGATTGGCGTCATGAAATTTATTATCATTATTATGAATTTCCGAGTGTGCATATGGTGCCCCGGCATTACGGCATTCGGACCGAACGCTACAAGTTGATGCACTTTTATCAGTTTGACGAGTGGGAGTTTTACGATCTG
>JAUWIQ010000448.1 GCA_030605285.1 Planctomycetota bacterium | reverse complement strand
GGGGCGTCGCGGAGCAGCTCGTTATAGACCGCCTCATAGGCGGCCACCGTTTGTGTGAGGGCAAAGTGCGTTCGCACCCGCTGTTGATTCTGCGCACCAATCCGGTGGCGAAGCTCCCGGTTTTTGGCCAAGGCCGCAGTACGCTGGGCAAATTGTGCGATCCGCTCCGCCTCCCCGCAGCAGTCCGCCCGGCAAACAACCTGCTCGCGGACGCCCTCGCCAAGCAGTTGCAAAACCCCGGGCACATCGAAGCTCACCACCGGCACCGCGGCGGCCATCGCTTCGAGGATCACATTGGGCATTCCCTCCCAATCCGAAGCGAGCAGCAGAATATCGGTCGCCTGCAGGATGGCCGGGATATCTTCCCGCCAACCGGTGAATCGCACACGGTCTATCAAGCCGCAGGCGGCAATTTGCCGTTGGACCTTCGCTCGGAGCGGCCCGTCGCCGACGATCAGCAGGTCGTGCCCAGGCAACGTTTCGCGGAGCGAGGCGAATGCAGCCACCAGTCGATCGACGCGCTTCTGCCGATCCAGACGGCCGATGTAGGTGAGCCATTTACGGCCGCTGACGGGTGCGGGAAACTCGCGGAGAGAATCTCCTCAGAGAGCGAACTTCGTCACATCGACTCCATTTGGAATCACCACGATCTTTTCTCGATCCACCCCTTGAGTTTGCTGCGCGACCTCATCGCTAACGCAGACAGACCGCCCGGCCCGCGAAGTCCCGTATTTTTCGAGCAGCCTTCGGAGTGGCCGATGCGGTTCGGCAACACGCATGCCGGTCACGAACGGCAACTCGCCAACCCGGCGCGCGGCCGCAGCGCCGATGAGATTTGCGTGAAAAAGAAATGTCTGTAGCAAGGCTGGCCGTCGTTGCCTCAAGCCGTCCGTGAGTCTCTTGACCGCCAGAAAATATTGCCGCTGCTGGGTGCAATCTAGGAAATGGGTATCGACTCCCGCCTCCTGGAGTCTTTCTACCAGAACCCTCCGCTGGGGCCGCGGCCCCAGGCTGTAAACCGTCGCGCGAAACCGCGTGGGATCCAGGCGGATTGCTAATTCGACCAGGCTTTTTTCCGCCCCACCGGGCTCGAGCCCGGTGATACAGAATGCGATCGCGTGCGGCGAGAGAGTCTGATTCGGCGGAGCGTGCGGCGGTGGGGACATTACATGGTCATTATATCGGTCGCAAATGCACCTGCCAGCGGAGCAAAGAACCTCCCGGCCCTTTGCTGGAGGCAAGCCTACAACGACCGATCCGAATCCCCTATACTCGCCTCCCGCATGATGGAACTGGACGCCTACGACTACGAATTGCCCAAAGACAGGATCGCTCAAACACCGCTGGCGGTGCGGTCCGATGCCAGACTTTTGGTCGCGGACCGAGCGTCGGGCGAGATCACACACCAACACGTTCGAGATTTGCCGGACCTGCTCAACGCGGGCGACTGCCTGGTACTGAACGACACCCGTGTCGTTCCCGCAAGGCTGGTGGGTCGCCGCGCTTTAACCGAGGGCCGTTGGGAGGGCCTGTTTTTGGCAGCCGACCGACTTGGGCTCTGGAAAGTACTGGGCAGGACGCGAGGAAAGATTCAGCCCGGGGAGCGGGTGGTACTCATAGACAGGGAAGGCCACGATGCGCTCAACTTGCAGCTGATTGAAAAATACGACGGGGGAGAATGGCTCGTCCGCGCCGAGTCCGAGGATGCAACCTATGCCGTGCTCGATCGCGTCGGACGGGTACCGCTGCCCCACTATATCCGGGGCGGTGAAATGCTCCCCGAAGATTACCAGCGATACCAGACTGTTTTTGCAGAACACCCCGGTTCGGTCGCCGCCCCCACGGCAGGGCTACACTTTAACGAACGACTGTTTAAGGAACTGGCAAAAAAAAATATCGGCACCACGCACCTCACACTGCATGTGGGCAGAGATACGTTTCGCCAGATCACCGCGACATCACTCGAAGAGCACGTGATGCATACTGAATGGGCTCGGATTGAAGCCGACACCGCCGAGCGCCTGCGGGCATGCCGTGCGGCCGGTGGCCGCATTGTCGCGGTCGGCACGACCGCTGTCCGGGTACTGGAAACGGCGGCAGCAGGGGGCACGTTTGCTGCCTACGAAGGGCCGACCGAGCTGTTTATCCGCCCGCCGTATCGCTTCCAGGCGGTGGATGCCCTGCTGACAAATTTCCATCTGCCACGGACCACCCTGCTGGTTCTGGCTCACAGTTTCGGAGGCAGTGAACTGATTCAAAGGGCCTATCGGGAAGCGGTACAGCAGCAATATCGTTTTTACAGCTATGGGGATGCGATGTTGGTACTCTAAAAATCACCTGGCCGCGTACCCGCGAATTCCAACCCGGCGGATACCTGCCCACCCGCCGAATCAAAAGGTATACTCAGGGCTGTCGCAACGGGCGACCGGACAGACCAGCGGTTATTTCTAAGAAAGGATTCATCGTGGTTGAAGTGCAAACGGAGCACGTACTCGTGGTGCCGACTGAGCGGTTTCATGCCCTCGGCCATTTTCAGGGATTCTCCGAGCGGACCGAGGTCCTCGAGTTGTTACTCGATGCGTGCCACACGAGTTACCGGCCTCGCAACGAGGTCGAAGAAGATCCCTCCTTCAAGCAATTGATTCCCTATTGCGTGTTCCGCCATCTCGATCCGTCGGGCAACACCTCGATCTTTCAATACACGCGCGGGAGCGGGCAAGGAGAAGGCCGCCTGCATGCGAAGAAGAGTATCGGTATCGGCGGACACATTTCCCAGCTTGATGCCAACGCCGCTGAGGATCGCAATCCTTATGAAGAGGGAATGCGACGCG
>JAUWIQ010000217.1 GCA_030605285.1 Planctomycetota bacterium | reverse complement strand
GGAATTACAGCGGTGGGCCCAATACACGACCGAGCGGCGCGGGCATTACGACGAGTTGGCCGAATCGGCATTTGGCGAGCCGCAGCGGCCCGGTTCATGAATCAGCGTGTTTATTTTTAATCCAAGATCCTCACAGTATCGGAACGAACAAGAGGACGAAGTCAGAAGAAATTTCGTGAAAACGGATCGTCCGTCCGTTGGTTTGCTTGATAGCGGCAGCGGAATGTCAGTTAGCGGCCACCTACTGATACTCGCAGGCCACGAATGCGCGGCATTACGGGCTTCGCTGCCACGAAAAGAGGGCACGGATGCACCTCGGGAGCGAATCGTAGTAACAGGGTTGTCTTCGTGACAACGCTGTTGCGGACACCTACCCTCACCTGGGCACACGGAGGTGCCCGAGTGCGGGTTTCTTTTTAGGGCGATCCAAGCGTTTTGCGCCCCAAGTCGGTTCGCAATTCCTTCCCCGAGCTCCCCGGCCGCTGTAGTAGGAGCCGTTTTCAGGTACCCTGGTTACTTGCGGATATTTTTTCCTATTTTGGAATCGGATCTCTCAGGTTTTACGCTCCAGGGTTATTTTTTTATGGCGCTGCCGCAGCACCTTCCTGTCCTGCTGAACGAGGTGGTCGAATGGTTGGCCCCCGCGCCAGGAGAAATATTTGTCGATGGCACGAGCGGTGGAGGGGGCCACCTCCGTGCGGTGGCCGCTGCGGCGGGTGACGAAGGCCTAGTCCTTGGCCTCGATCGCGATCCAGACGCCCTCTCTGGAGCGGAGTCGGTGTTGCGCGGCTTGCCTGTCAAACTGGCACACTGCAACTATGCCGATTTGCCCGAACTGCTTGCCCAACTCGAACTCGCAGCCGTTGACGGCATCCTGCTCGATCTGGGCCTCTCGAGCGACCAACTCGCCGATCCGGATCGCGGTTTCAGCTTTAGTTCCCAGGGGCCTCTCGATCTGCGGTTTAATGTGCAAGAAGGGGAACCCGCCTGGCGGTTGTTGGAATGGATCAACGAGCGGCAACTGGCAGATTTGATTTACAAGTATGGTGAGGATCGCTACAGCCGACGCATTGCCCGCCAGATCGTATCGCGGCGGCGAACGCAACCGATTCGGTCGGCTGCCGAGTTGGCAGAAGTGGTACGGGCAAGTCGACCGAAGTCGCTTCCGCGCGGGCGGATCCATCCGGCCACTCGGACATTTCAGGCCCTGCGGATCGCGGTCAACGAGGAGCTGAAATGGCTCGAGGTGGCCCTAGGGCGGTTCCCGGCATGCTTGCGGCCCGGTGGGCGGATCGCGGTCCTCAGTTTCCACTCCTTAGAGGATCGCTTGGTGAAGCATGCTTTTCGAGACGACCCACGGTTGGAGGTGCGGACTCGCAAGCCAGTCATTCCCGGCCCGCAAGAAATCGCCGCTAATCCCCGTGCTCGCAGCGCCAAATTGCGCGTCGCCCGCCGCGCTCCAGCGGAGGCACCGACCGCTGGAAGAAGATTCTCGCCATCGCTAGACTGATCGCATGGATCATGTTTTGCTCCCTGTGCGGCGGATTGTCTCGGGGGGACAAACGGGCGCAGATCGTGGTGGTCTCGATGCGGCCATCGCCCTCGGAATGGAGCAGGGTGGCTGGTGCCCGCGGGGGCGACGGGCCGAGGATGGTCCGATACCACCGCAATACGATTTGCAGTCTACCGATGTGGCCGACTACACAGACCGTACGCGCCGCAACGTACTCGAGTCGGATGGAACGCTGATTTTCTGCCGGGACGAACTCTCGGGCGGTACACGGGTAACCTATCGCTGTGCGGTGCGTAACGGACGACCGTGCCATCTCGTTCGATCGACCGCACCGCTGCTGCCTGGATCCCAACGCTTGCAATTCGACAGTCGCTGCCTCCCGGCGGTCGCCACTTGGTTGCTGGAGAATCAGGTGCAGATACTGAACATCGCCGGTCCGCGGGAAAGCCTGCAGCCCGGGATTGCCGCGGCCACCAAGCATTTTCTCCTCCAGCTGTTTGCCTAGCGGTCAGCCGCCTGCCTGACGGCCCTGGGTAGCCATTCCTGCCACGCTCGTTGCGGCAATCGGCAGGTCTAGCCGTTGCCGGGAGTCGGTGTCGGATAAAGTTGGTTCCAGCGATCGATCACATCGGGCAAGATAAAATCCTCCGGAAGACTGCGGCTACCGTCTGCGCGCACCTGGGCCAGGACGTCCTTGTAGCCTTCCACTTCATTCCAGAGGTCCATCACAAACGTCTCCTCGGCCAAGAGGCCCGGATTTTCGTCCAAAATGTGTCGCCAGAGGTTGAATCCCTCTTCGTATTGCTGCAACGCGGCCGGGATGTCCGAGTCGTGGTAGGACTGCTCGGCATCGTAAAGCAGCTTGCGAGCCTTGAGGAGCTGCTCGGTCTGCTCTGTTTCCGTTCGATTTTTCCAATACATATAATTGATGGTCAAATCCCGATACTGATCTACGAGCTGGTATCGGGATTCAAAATAGCGATAACGTTCGGCAAGTTTGATCGCCCGGGCGCGATGCTTCGCGTTCGTCGCCATTGCCAGAGCATCAAGTGTTACTCTCAGTTTTCTGGTTGCCGTCGCGGCAAGTTTTTTTTGCTCGGGTGTTCTTTCGCCCGCCGGTTTTTCCCAGGCGTCGCGCTCCGCAGGCGGAAGTTCCGCAAGCTGTTTTTGACGAAGCTTTTCCCTGAGCCCGGGTTCGAGTGCCAACAACTCCTGCCGGGCCTTGTCCCGGTTCTCCTTGAGCCTCTCAATGTCTTCGAGTTGGACCTCGAGGCCGGCTGCAGAGGGGATGGTCCGCAAGCCGAATGCCAGCCATTCACGGCCCGCTTGTTTCCAAGCTTCGATCACCTCCTCACCGAAGTGTCCGTCCGTTTCCAAAGCTTCGGCATAGTGCATTTGCTGCATGGGCGCTTCCGAATGGATCAGAAAGGGATTCATGGTGCCATAAGGAATCACGCCGCTGTCAATCAAATCTTCGGCCTATTTGTACCACCACTTACTCACCAGCCAGTTGTCGGTGAGGCTCTCGGGCCGCCCCTCATAGCGCGTGCCGACCAGCCAGTCCTCATCGCGAGGTGGAGAGTGGTAGTCCTGGTCCGCAGCGAACATGGGTCGGAAATAACGTTTTTCGTCAGAACGGCCAATCTTGATGCCGGTATAGAAAGCCAGACGACGCAGTAACCGCGCTTCCTTCTCGTTATAACGGATCCCCTTTTTTAAAAGATTGAACCCCTTGATCACGTGATGGTAGCGATCTCGATAATCGTCGAACTCGACCGAGATATTGAACGCGACATTATGTCCCTGGAAGTCCCAGACTTTGTAGAAGTGAGGTTGCAGATAGGTGATTTGCTGGAGCGTGGCATCGAAGTTTGTATAATCTTCGCGCTCTTTAAAATCGATCGCCCGTGACCAGAGCAGATTCACCGCCGCACCCTGCAAGCCAAAGGTGGCGAGCTTCATGCTCGCGCTGGTGGGGTCGATCTGTCCGAGGTCGGCCTCGGAAAGCTTGTACTCCTTCCGCAGCTGGGCAAGCTGTCCACCCGGGCTTTTGGTGGTTGCCGGTTGGCTGAGTGCAAAGAGCGGAAACAGGAGGGCCGCAATTGTGGCGAAGTAGATAATCTTGCGTTTGAACAACCGCTGTTGGTTCATTGTCCCATCTCTCTTGATTTAAGCACAAAATAACCGATTACGTAGGCTGCAAACAGAAAAGAGACGAAGGCAAAAAAGTGTTGCCAGAGCATGTCTCCCGGGATGTCGTAGCCGTACGAGAGGTATTTCATTTCCACAAATTGCTCGAAATTGGGGAGCAGATTGAGAATTTTATCCACCGCATACATCAGCACAAAATCCACCGTTTCGATTGTTGATTTGAGTGTCCCCTCGTCCAGTTCCGAGGTCAGATTTCTCTGCGTGATGATGCGATAGAAGGATTCCAGAGGACCGCCGCCATAAATGCGTTTGTAGGACGCCATCTGCTGGACCGTCTCGGGATTGAGGATGCTCTGCGAAAGCCTCGTGAGGAAGTCCTTGTTGAAGCCCAGCAGAACTGCTGTGAAGGAGATCAGCATCGCCACCGGGCCACTCAAAAAGGTGCTGAAAAGTACTGCTAGGGCAGTGACCAGCATCACCTGAAGTTCAATTCCCAGGAACCCTTTGATAAAATTGATGGTGTAGGATGCATCCCGGGCGCGGATGTAGACATCCGCCTCCGCCATGCCGAAGTACTGCCCGGAATCGATACAAGTCATCCAGACCTCGATCCGCCCATCCTCGGTCACCAGACCATCGTCAAAAAGATCAACAAGTTCCTCGTCGGTACTCCATAGTTTGCGAGGTATTTTCATCTGGTCGATTGTAAATTCTTTGCCAGAAAAGATCCGTTCTTCGCTGCGTGCCCCCGTATCGGGATTGCGGACAAATAGGCTACCGGCAATCGGTGCGTCGATCTTGCCGACATGGCTGCGAAAGACCCGGATGTTGACATCCAGGTCGATGCCGTCCGGATAATTCTCAGGGGTGATTCCGTCGAAGGTCCAGACCGCGGCGGCGAGCGTGTTGCCTCGAATATAACTCCGGTAGGAAAAGATCTTTCCAATATTGACACCCGTTTCGGTGAACTTCCAGGTCTGCTCGTCCTTGGGGTCCCCTTGGCT
>JAUWIQ010000445.1 GCA_030605285.1 Planctomycetota bacterium | reverse complement strand
TCAGAACCGTATGCGTTCCAAGAGATGCGCGACGGGTTGGGGCATCCTCGGGGAAAACAACAAATCCAACAATGGCAATTATGGATGGCCACCAAAGTTAGCTAGCAAACCGGCGAAAATGGCGTATACTAGCCTTCGGAGGCCAGAACCCAGGCCTGTTGGACGATGAGAAGGAGGGACCTAAAGCCTCGATTTCCTGACTCCAATCGCTAGGTACCGGCACTCACAGTGCCCACCTGTGCGACCTCCATCTTCGCAAGCGTGCCTTTAATGGCTTCGAGCAACGCTTCGACGTCGCTCTTATCGATACGACCGATGTTGCCGATGCGGAAGCAATCAGCGTCGCTCACCTTGCCCGGATAGATCACAAACCCCGCCTCGTTGAGCAGGTCATAAAATTTTTCGAACTGAAAGTTCGGATCCTCTGGATAGCGGAACGAGGTGATGATGTAGCCCTGCAATGCAGGATCAACATACTCGATAAAGCCGAGCGACCGCATTCCCGCCAAGAGCGTACGGTAGTTTTCTTCATAGCGTGCCGAGCGACCGCTTACGCCACACTCCTGGTCCAATTCCCTTAGCGCCTGACGAAAGGCGAGAATCGTGTGCGTGGGCGGTGTGAAGCGGAACTGTCCATTTTTTTCGAGACCCTCCCACTGCGCGAGCAGATCGAGACTCAACGTCCGCGACCAGCCCCGCGTCTCTGTCAGCGCCTCGCGGCGACAGAGACAGAAGCCGAAACCGGGCACCCCTTCAATGCACTTGTTGGCCGAAGAGACAAGAAAATCAATCTTGGCCGCCTCAAAATCGAGGGGCACTGCACCGAATGCGCTCATCGAATCGACGAAGTAACAGCGTCTGTGCTGACTGACCACCTGACCGATTGCTTCAATCGGATTGATAATCCCCGAGGTGGTTTCGCAGTGGACCGCAACTACCATTTTGATCTCAGGATCTTCGGCAAGTGCTTTATCGACCGCCTCGACGCTCGGCAGTTCATTTTCGCGATACTTCTGCACGACCGTTTCAATTCCATACACCTGGGCAATTTTGACAATCCGATCGCCGTAGGACCCGTTGACCACGGCGAGCAGTTTGCCTTCCGGTGGCATCGCCGAGGCAATCACTGCTTCGACACTGAACGTGCCACTGCCCTGCATCAAGATCGCTTCGTAACCGGCCTGTTGGGAAACGCCCGCTACGCGGAGTAATTCCTCGCGCAATTCGCGGACCGCGCCAATAAATTCCACATCGCGCGAACCGAGGTCACGCAGCATGGCCTGTTTGACCGAAAGACTGGTGGTCAACGGTCCGGGGGTAAAAAGTGGTTTGTCTTCGGGCAGGTGATCCATGCGGTAATTCTCCGTTATCAAACGTGTCCGTTCTCGTTCAGTTGTGATGATTTATCAAGAAATCGATTGTGTCTCTCCTACATCGCCGGTCATCGCAGTTTGGCGCAACTGATCGGCAACAGCAGCAATCGATTGTTTCACGATGCGTACCGCTTCGTCAAGTTGATCCGAGGTGATCGTGAGCGGAGGCGTGAGCGTCAGGACCCGACCGGCCGAAACTTTGAAACTCAGGCCTCGCCGCAGGCATTCAAACAGGATCCGCTCCGCCGCATCGCAACTACCTGGTGGCTCGGTACAAATTTCGACCGCGATTGCCAGACCAAAACTGCGGACATCACCGATCAGCGGTTCGCTGCTGGCAAAGTCTTGTAGTTGCTCCCTCAATCGACGGCCTAAAGCAGTGGCGGCGGCAAGCAGCCCCTCCTGTTCGATGACCTCGAGCGTGGCCAATCCGGCGGCAGCCGCGAGCGGACTTTTTTCGTGCGTGTAGTGTCCCACCGAACGCTCGCCTACAGCGCAGCATTCTGCGCGGGCGATCACCGCCGCCAACGGAAATAAACCGCCTCCGAGTCCCTTGCCGAGTACCAAGATATCGGGAACTACGCAGAGCTGCTCGCAGTAAAACCAACTCCCTGTGCGGCCGAGGGCGATCGGTATTTCATCGAAAATAAGCAGCACGCCATAGCGATCGCACAGCCTGCGGACCTCCTGCCAATACGCCGCCGGCGGTGCGTCGAGGGTGGTGCAGCGAATCGGCTCGGCAATCACCGCCCCGATATCGCCATGTTCGGAGAGCAATTGCTCGATCGCGCTGGCATCCGCGACCACTTCGGGCCAGGGAACGTGCAGAGCGCCCGGCAAAAGCGGTCCGAGCCCCTCACGGAAGTGGGCTTCTCATCCGATCGATATTGTCTCTAGCGTCGCCCCGTGAAACGAGTCCCACATGGAAATTGTTTTATGGCGGCCCGTGGCATAGCGGGCCAGCTTCATCGCGATCCCGACTGCTTCTGCGCCACCCGGAGCGAAGAGAACTTTGTTGAGACCCTCAGGTGCAATCTCAATCAATCGCTCTGCCAAGCGGACAGCCGGTTCATTGGTGTAGCGCCGCGGGCAGAAGGGCAATCGTTCAAGCTCTTCCTGCACGGCCACCTTCACGTGTGGGTGTCCGTAGCCGATCTGATGCGCACTGTTGCCGTGAAAATCCATCCAGCGGCGGCCGTCCACGTCTTCAAGATAAATGCCCTCCGTTCCCGTCAGACCGCTCAGGCAGGGTGTCGAAAGCGCCTGGTGAATAAAGGCTTCACTGTCGCGGGCTAGAAGCGCGCGATTTTCAGCGCCGAGTTGCTGCTGCCACTGCAGCCGATGCGGGGAAAAGTTCATATCCCCCTCGCTCACATCGGGCTGATAGCCGAGGTCTTTTTTCTTTTGTTCACAATGCCCTTCCTGCCCTTGATCAGTGGCCAAAAGATCGGCATTTTTGACATCTCTCGGCATCTCGCCGGCAAC
>JAUWIQ010000033.1 GCA_030605285.1 Planctomycetota bacterium | reverse complement strand
CGGAACGGCTTGGCATGACCTTTTTTTACGGATCCACGGTGGAATTTCCGGTAAAGCGGCGATTTCCTCAGGGTTGTTGCCCGCCGTGGGGCCCCAGGCAAAAGGCCCACCCCTGATCACGTGCAGGCTCAATTTTTTAAAAAAAAAACGCCCATTTTCCACTTCACGCTTCTCGGCGCCCTCCATCCTATTTAGAATACTTGCTGGTTGCCCGCACAGATGTCTGCGGGCCGAACCTTGTCGGATTGGAGAAGATCGGTCCTTGGTGGCTAGCCCTGTTTTCGCCCGTGAACTGGGGACGGCCCCCCGGCGAGTGAAGCATTATGTTGCGCGCGGTGTCTATGTTGCCGCACTGCTGATGCTGATGGGAACGGCGTGGCTCGTATTCGCGGGTACCCAGACGATCCGCAGCATCGGGGATCTTGCTCGTTTTGGTGCGATGCTTTTCCAGATCCTTGCCCCCCTGCAGTTGGCGATTCTAGTTTTTTTTGCCGCACTGTTTACGGCCAGTAGCATAAGCCAGGAAAAAGATCGAAGGACTCTGGTTCTTCTTTTGATGACTGATCTTTCTAACTTGGAATTGGTTATTGGTAAACTGTTGGCAAGCATGCTTACCGTGTTTGTGTTGATTCTTGCGGCACTGCCTCTCTTTATGGGATTATTGTTAGTCGGCGGTGTGGACCTTACCCAAGTGATCGATGCCTTTGCAGTGACGATGGCCACAGCTTTGGTGGCTGGCAGCCTCGGTTCGACGATCGCACTTTGGCGGGAAAAGACATTTCAGGCGTTGGCAATGACGGTCTTGGTGCTGGTTGCTTGGTTTGCGATTTGGGAGGTATTTTTCTATCTTGGTCAGGATGTTTCGCTCGCTGGAATGGAGTGCCGAGAACTGGCAATCGCGGTCAGTCCCTGGCGTGCCGTGCTGGCGGTAACGGAGCCGGGTTCGCGTGGTGCAGCTGTTGGCGGAATGCCGACCGATCCGATGTATCTGTTTTTGCTGTTCTGTGGAGGGGCCACGTTGCTGTTGAACGGGATTTCGGTTCTCCGGGTCCGTATCTGGAACCCTTCCCGTTTGATCAGGCCGTCCTTTGTTTTTCAGCGAACGGCGAATGGAAAAACATCTTTACCCTCGATTGCTGATTCAGCGACTGACGGTGGCCTGCGGAAGGAGCGGAGTCGACATGTTTGGGCCTATCCGGTGCTTTGGCGAGAAATGCGGACTTGGGCTTATGGCCGTAGAGTCCTTGCCATTCGTCTGGGATATCTGGTTCTCTCTGCGTTTGCCTTGCTCGGATTGCACTCTCTCCAGGAGAGTGGAAGCAGTTCGGTGGTCCTTTTGCCCTTTTTTTTGATCAGCCTTTTTCTGATTAACGCTCAGGCGGTGACGGCGGTTTCGACTGAGCGAGATGCAAAGACATTGGATCTTCTGCTGGTTACTGATTTGACCCCTAAGGAATTTATTTTTGGAAAACTTGGTGGCGTGTTTTACAACGCCAAAGAAATGGTTGTGCTACCCTTGGCGTGCTGTAGTTACTTATGGTGGCTCGGGGGGCTGAGTGCCGAGAATGCCTTCTATGTCGGGTTTGGACTGTTGGTGATGGACTTCTTCGTCGCGGTACTCGGTTTGCATTGTGGTCTCATTCATGGCAACAGTCGCACGGCGATTGCGACGAGTTTAGGTACGGTATTCTTTCTGTTCATTGGAATCGCAACCTGCATGCGAATCATGGTGGCATTCAGTGGATCATTCGGCTACCAACAAGCCCCCTTTCTAGCATTTATGCTCGGAGGGGGCGTCGGCATCTACGTATCTCTGGGGGCAAAAAACGCATCCTCCGCGATTTTTTGCGCCGCCTTTACTTGCCCCTTTCTGACCTTCTGGGCAATTGCTAGCTACCTGCAGGCGCAGACGCTGGCACCATTTCTGGTGGCATCGGTCACCTATGTGTTCACTTCGTTGACGATGTTGATACCCGCAATTTCCGAATTTGATCTGACAAGCGGCAGGTCCACAGAAGACTGAAGGGGGCATCCTAAAAGCTATGATTGAACTGCTTCCCTGGCTTCTTGCTATGGGTATTTTGCTGCTGGGATCGGGGTTTTTTTCCTCCAGCGAAGCCGCATTCTTTTTGCTCAATCTCCCCGAGAAGCAATCACTTGCCGCGGGCAATCGACTCCAGCGGGCGGCGGCACAGTTACTATCGGACCCCGACCGTCTATTGACGGCAGTCCTTTTCTGGAATTTGCTCATTAATGTCAGCTATTTTTCGATCACCTCGGTCACCGCCCTGCGTCTGGAGCGGATGGGACGTCCCGACTTGGCAGGGATGTTCACCCTTGGGGCATTGGTTGTGATCATGTTTGTTAGCGAGATGCTCCCGAAATCGGTGGCGGTACTCAGGCCGCAGACAATATCGACATGGGGTGCGATTCCCCTGGCCCTAGCAATTCGAGCGATCGATCCCTTATTGCCGATAATTCGCTGGACGAATCTTCTCTCGAGACGGCTTTTCTGGCCGCGGTTAGAGCCCGAAGCCTATCTGGAAGTGACAGATCTTGAACGAGCCGTGGCGTTCTCCACAAGCGATGCCGTTCTTCTCGGACATGAAAAAACGGTACTGCAGAATATCGTCTCGCTTTCCATAATTCGTGTCGATGAGATGATGCGACCACGGATACAGTTTCTTACGTTTCACCCGCCTGTGGGCATCGACAATCTGGAAGGCCGTCTGACACCTAGTGGCTATATCCTTGTCACGGAAAAAGATAGCGATGAAGTGGCGGGGGCGATTTCGATCAAATCTCTGGTGAGATTGCCACGGCATAACCTGGAATCGCATGCACAGCAGGTATTTTATCTCCCTTGGTGTGCTACTGGTGGGCAGGCACTTGAGCAGATGTTGGATCACAATTCCCAGGTGGCAGTTGTGGTGAATGAATTGGGAGAAACCATTGGCATACTTACCTTTGATGATATTTTGGACACGATATTCACTCAGGAGGCAAGTCGTAGCGAACGACTCTTTCGCCGTCTATCAGTGCAAAATCTTTCAGCCGATCACTGGCAGGTGACCGGTATGACAACATTAAGGCGTTTAAGTCGGCGTTTTGGTGTTACGCTGCCAACGACGAAGAATACCACGGTCGCCGGGGCAGTCCAGGAGGCGTTGGGGCGGGTGCCACAAGCCGGGGACGTTTGCGATTGGGGCCCCTTTCATTTTGAGGTGGTGGAAGTACCCGATCGTGGTCAGATGGTGCTGGGGTTGACGTTAATAGACCAACCGGAGCGATTCGAATGATCGGATGGACCATTTTTCTGTTCCTTTTCGGACTTGCCCTGAGCGCGCTGTTCAGCGGTAGTGAAACCGGATTTTATCGAATTCCCCGGGTACGACTTCGTTTGGATGCGCTCGGAGGAGACTGGTTTGCGCGAGGAATGCTTTGGATGACCAATCACGCTTCGCTTTTTGTCGCGACGACACTGATTGGCAATAATATTGCGAACTACTGTACTGCCCTGGCAATTGTGATGGCAGTCAATCATTTTTTCGACAATAGCACCTCTCTTCAAATCATCGCCCCAATCGTATTTTCTCCCATACTTTTCGTGTACGGCGAACTCTTACCTAAGAGCGTGTTCTACTACATGCCGAATCGTCTGCTGCGTCGCTGGGGTCCTCTGTTGGCGATCTTCTCGCTTTTTCTGCTTCCATTCAGCGGATTGTTTTGGGCGATAAATCGCCTGGCACAAACAATAGTAGGTGAAGTGCCACAGCGTTTGCAGTGGAGACTGGCTCGAACTGAGTTAACGCGGATTCTGAATGAGGGCCATCAAGCGGGTATTTTGCGTCCAAGCCAGCGACGATTGGCAGAGAAAATCTTTGCAATTGCTAGCCGTCCAATTGCTGAATTTGGACTGCCCGTTGAAAAATGGAGATGGACGCGCGAAGGAATTCACCGTAGCGAAGCACTCGCGTTGGCTCGCAAATATGAGTTGGATGTGCTACCGGTGGAGTCGGCTGATGAAAAAGGCCATCTGGTGGGCTACATACGTGTCCCTGAACTTTACATCGAGGAGGCCGCAGTTCAGGTCCGCATCCACCCGTTGCTAGATATTTCTGACAGCTCCACGCATTTGGCGACACTCATGAAAATGCGCCATGCGGCGGAGGTATTGGCCCGAATTGTTGATCCAGACGGAGTCACGGTGGGCTTTGTGACCAGCGAGCAACTCTGCGAACCGCTTTTCCGCAATGAAATAAGTCAGAAAGGCCAACCGCTTTTGCGGGGCTCGCCCGATTCCATCTGAGGGTCACGGCACGGTTGCAAGGTTCAATTGCTACTTGCGGTATCCGAGATCCCACACAATCGAAAGCATCTCTTCGTAATTAATGAAACGTCGACGATGTCGCAGTTTATACTGGTCGATCGCCAAGGCCAATTCACGTGCCGGCGCAGATAAATCATCGTGTGTGTTGCTGAACTGGCGCCGTTCTATGCCTGTTCGGTTGGGAAAATCGGAAATACGTCGGTCGATGAAAGGTTTTGCAATGCGCTTCGTTTCTTGATAAACCGGAACGACACTGGGAGTGGCAACTTGCGACATGGGGGTGTCTCCTGAGGGAATCTGCGAGCGAAATCCACCCGCATCTTGAAGCGGCCAGTCCATCACTTGAACCGACAGACACAACAATAAAAATCTAGCCGCAGATTATTGTCCGTCAAACCAGATATGCTAACTTTGTCGGTTTTAGCGAAAGTTGCGCGGCAACCCCTGCGATTTATCCACCTTGAACCGTATTTTATAGCTGCTTTTACTTGAAGTGATCGACGTCTGGATCGGGCGGGTGATTCGCATTGCTTCTTCGGTTGTAAATAAGCTGCTATTCTCGCTGCTCACAACAGGCAGTATCGCCGATTTCTTGTTGGCGATCAGGGCGCTCTTGCATGCCATCTTTTCGTCATTCCGCAGGGTTACTTGTACCAGTTTGCGCGTAGTCGTAGACTACATCGCCAGTTGGGCCCGTCAGAAAAATTTATTGGCGATTTATCCTTTAAACTGTATTTGACGGTACCTAGCTTTTTTGCGGTATCACGAGGTGATGTTCGTCCGGGTGATAAAACGATGTCGGAAGTTAGAAGTGAAATTTCTGTACGCCTAAAATTAGCACGCCGAATTGCGCGCGAGGCGGGACAGTTGACGTTGCGATATTTTTGCAAACCTAATCTGACAGTCCATCAGAAAAAAGATAGGACGCCGATTACGGCTGCAGATCAGGAAGCAGAACAATTACTGCGACAGCAAATTACAGAGGCTTTCCCACACGATGGCATTCTGGGCGAGGAATTCGGAGAGAAAGTAGGTAAATCTCCTTTTTGCTGGTTCTTGGACCCGATTGATGGGACAAAATCTTTTATATCCGGTGTGCCGCTTTATGGAACGATGGTGGCGGTGATGCATCACGACGAGGCCGAATTAGGTGTGATTGAGTTTCCGGCACTGGGTGAATCAATCCATGCAGTGCGTGGTGGTGGGGCTTGGCATGTTGTCGGACGAAATGCACCCGTACAAGCTCGTGTTTCGACCGTCGCATCGCTCTCGGACGGACTGTTCTGTACGACGCAACTGAGTAGCTTTGATGCAACTGGGCGATCGGATATCTTTGCCCAATTGCAGCGTCAGGCACGTCTTACACGAACTTGGGGCGACTGCTATGGCTATCTGTTAGTTGCGACCGGCAGAGCGGAACTGATGGTGGATCCGGTATTAAATACCTGGGATACTGCCGCTCTCATGCCAATCATTGAAGAGGCAGGCGGTACGCTCACCGATTTCAAAGGTTGTCGGACTGTTCTGGGGGGAGAGGCAGTTGCTACCAACGGCCACATTCTTGAAGAAACTCTTGTAGTGACGGCCAACGGTTAGCGATCTTCCGCCGGGCTGCGGATCGATTTCGTGACGCCAAGCGTTACGGTGGCGACATCCGTTAAAAGTTACCTAGCCCGAAGAAATAGGGCGGTGCGTACAGGTGGCGCCATTCCATGCTTTAAAATTGCGTAATCGATTCTTCTGGAGAGCAAAGTAGGGTTCCCCTCGATATTTAGGCTCTTTGGGACAAGAGACCGTTCCTCAAATGCCAATAAAAGGGAGGTGCTTAGGACGGTTCCTTGGCAAGCGGTTGCGGCAATTCCTGAGGGCCGATTCTGGCGGGTCCCTGTGTTGCTGAGGACTGAAATTTAGCGAAAGATATTCAAATCGGCGTTTGCCGATATTTTTTTGGAAGGATCGACAACGGTGGTCTCTTATACGCTTTTATTTGCTGCACAGGCTTTGATTGTTACGTGGGCACCCCAAGGATACGAAGAAGCCTATGCCAAGTCGATGGAATCAGGCAAACCGTTCTTAGTCCTCGTTGGTGCAGATTGGTGTGGCGCGTGCCAGGTTATGAAGAAACGGGTAATGCCTGAACTTCATCGAGAGGGTGTTTTAACAAAGATGTGTTGCGCCGAGGTCGATCTCGACAGAGATTCTCGCCTTGCCAAGCAAGTTTCTCGTGTACGCACCATTCCCTGTCTGATTTTGTACACGAAAGAGGGCAAAAAATGGCAGCGCTGGGAATTAACGGGTATGCATAACGAAAAAACCGTCCAGGCATTTCTGGACAAACATGCCGCCAACGCGGTCGCGTCCCGGGTTCATAAGAAAAGCGCCCGGTAAATTGACCGGTTTTCCCCCGGCGGTTTTTCGAGCAACCGACCGTGTATATCTCCGCTATCATTCCTGTATTAAACGAAGCACCACTTGTGGCGTGCGCTGTCAAGCGTGCCTGGGAAGCTGGAGCGGATGAAGTGATCGTTTCTGATGGAGGCAGTGTTGACGAGACTGTCGCGATTGCTGCACAGCAACGGTGTTATCTGATCCAAGGCATGCCAGGACGTGCCATCCAACAGAATGCAGGTGCGCGGGCCAGTCGCGGAGATGTGCTTATATTTCTGCATGTCGATACTTGGCTCCAGTCAGAAGCGAGAGGGCAGATCCAGCGGGCGTTGCGATCTGGCCCTTGCCAAGGTGGGGCTTTTCGACAGCGCATCGACGCAGAGGGTGCGGGGTACCGCCTGCTTGAATGGGGAAACGCGGCGCGACTTCGGATGTTGTGTTTGGCCTATGGAGATCAAGGAATATTTCTCCGCAGGGATTTCTTCGAGCGTCTGGGGCAGTTTCCCGAGGTACCGCTGATGGACGATCTGCGTTTGATGAGAAAGTTCCGCAAGCAGGCCCGGCCGATCCTCCTGCCGGGCCCACTCCATGTCAGTGCACGCCGTTGGGAGAAGTACGGAATTGTCCACCAGACGTTACGCAATGGGACACTTCTTGCAGCGGAAAAAATGGGGTTTTCCCCATCGCGATTAGCCCGGTTCTACCCGCCGCGATAAATCCCAGCTGCGCTACTGCATTGTCGCATATTGCAGGCGTCGCATATTGCAGGCGTCGCATATTGCAGGCAGAGAACGCTGATAGAATCGTTTATCTTCTATTTGAGGGAAACTCTTCCACAAGATCGTAGCGCCGTATTTTTCGATCCAAGGTTGAGCGTTCGATCGCTAGGATGCTTGCGGTCCGACTTTTGTTCCATCCGGTCGACTGCAGCATTGCCAAGACGTGCCGACGTTCCATCTCAGAAAGTGACATCGGCTCAGAGTCTGGTGCAACGGGCATGATGTGAACAGAATCGGTCGCTGTGGTCAAGTTGGAAAGAGTCAGATCTTCTAGGTCGAGGTAATCACTTCGCGAAAGCACCACGGCTCGTTCGATGACATTCTTCAATTCACGGACATTGCCAGGCCAGCGATAGTTGCTGAGCGCCTCCACCGCGTCACTCGTAAATCCACGGATTCGCCGCCCCGTTTCCTGGTTGTATTTGCGGAGAAAGTGATCAGCGAGCAGTGGGATATCATCGGGTCTTTTGCGAAGTGCTGGTACCAGAATCTCCACCACATGCAGGCGAAAATAAAGATCGCGGCGAAAGACTCCTTCGGAAACATCTTTTTCCAAGTCGCGATTTGTCGCTGCAATGACCCGCACATCAGCGCTGATAGGTTCGCTGCCGCCGACGCGCTCAAACGGGTGGCCCTCGAGAACGCGCAGAAATTTTGCTTGAATCGTTGGGCTCATCTCGCCGATTTCGTCCAGCATCAGGGTCCCGCTATGGGCTGCCTCGAACTTCCCAATTTTGCGGGAGGTGGCACCAGTAAAAGCACCCTTTTCATGACCAAACAATTCACTTTCCAGTAGAGTCTCAGTAAGGGCCGCGCAGTTGAGGCAGACAAAGGGGCCTTTACTTCGCGGGCTCGCGTAATGAACAGAGCGGGCCACAAGTTCTTTGCCCACCCCACTTTCGCCACGAATCAGAATCGTGGCGCGACTTGGTGCAGCGCGAAGGACCTCCTGACTGATTTTCTCCATGGAGGCACTATTGCCCACGACTTCACTTTCCACAGAGAGTCGCTCGCGAAGCTGAATATTTTCAACATGTATCTGGTTCAAGTTGTCGGCAAGTGCATCGTGGCGACGAAAGTTTTCCAGTGCCACGCCAACCGTTTCTGCAACCGCCAGGGTGAATTCGAGGTCGTCCGGATCCGGGACCAAATCTGCGTGGGTCGAGTAAAGGTGGACTAATCCCAAGATTTGATCGCTGCCGCGTATTGGGGCACACATTACACTTGTGGCGTGAATCTCGCCATGGCTGTCCCGTCCCCCCAGCATACTGTCCTCGCTCGTGTTTTGTGCCATGATCGCCTCGCCTTCTCGCAGCACGGTCGTGGCGAGAAAATCGGAGATACGATGGTAGACTTCATCGGGAGTTGTCTTGGCGGCAACTAATTCCAAGTCAGATCCAGATGGATTTTCTATATCCTCATTCGGCACTAACAAAAGGGCCCCTGCTTCGACATGTGTTTCTTCGAAGAGTCCTGATAAGGTCAATTCACAGAGCTGATTCAAATCGATTGCTTTGGCTAACTCAAAGGCCAGGCGACAGAGTACCGTTGCTGCTCGTCCTACCTTGGTAATGGAAACCGAGTCATCCGTTCCCGGGGCGGCGGCAAGAAACTTCGTCTGTAATGTCCGGTGCGTAATCTGGCTGGCTTCCCATTCGGTCAGGACATCGGCATCTTTTATCTCCCCATCCTTGCTTTGAGTCTCCTCTGAGGAGGAGCCCCCGTTTCCCAGACGGGCATCAGAAAAAACACTCGAGACATCGTGCACAAATTGTAGATGAACCTCCCCAATCCGAATAATGTCATCAAGCTGTAGCGAGTGATCGTCCTGTAAGAGCTGCCCATCGACATAACTACCGTTCCGACTGTCGAGATCGCGGAAGATCCAGCCGTTGCCGGAGAAGAAGACTTCGGCATGGGAGCGGCTACAGCGCTCATCCTTGACCACGATGTGGTTCGTTGGGGTGCGCCCGATGGTGATCGTCTCGCCTTGCACGAGTCGATAAACGTCCCTCAATTTATCGCCTGCGCGTGTTACCAGATATGCCATAATGAGTAGCAAAAAGGTGCGGTGATTCTATCGATCGAGGGTCTGCAGTGGCTGGGGGCATATCGTACCTACGGGACCGACCACCTTCTGGTTCAATGGGTTCATCTAGGTGGCAGTCGTTTGGGATTTTGTCTGCCGCCGCAACCCCACATTTAACATAGCTGCTCATTACGACATCCTGCAACCAGGAAAAGGAGGAAAGAACCGTCCCCGCGCTCCGATCCGCAAAAAACGTGGGCCATCGACTCTCGTTTTCTGTGAATCAAACTAAATTATTGCGGGTTCCCAGTAGCACTGTGCCGGATCGGCAAGATTGACACAATAGGCTCGTTTGACTGTCTGGACCGCGAGTGGAAAATGCTGATCAACAAAGCCTGTTTTTGCTGCAGAATGCCAATCGGTACAATCGTTCGGCAGGGTTGATTTGAGGAGTACAAGCTCCTCGGCATCATACATCTCAGCGAGGCGAGCCGCAATCGAATCGCCTGTCGCCGCCCAAGAATGAGGCAGGCGCGTACCTTCCCGAAAGGGTTCCTCTTCACGGAGAATGTTCCGTACATCCAGAAGTGAGAATTTGCGTTTCGTATCGGTCTGGCCAAGGTCTCCCATCGTTAATAACCGCTTTTGTAGGTAAGAATATAACTATCGAAAGCATTACAATTGACGGATCTGTTATTACAGGTG
>JAUWIQ010000329.1 GCA_030605285.1 Planctomycetota bacterium | reverse complement strand
GCCCTGGTAAAACGATGGAAAAAAGCGAGGTCCGGGATCTGGTTTCTGCGCTCCTTATCCAGTGTGAGTTGAATGATGGCCGATTCGACTTTGGGTCGTGGCCAGAAGACCGAGGGTGGCATCAGGCGTATGCCTTCCGCGGTACACTGACTTTGGACCCAAACGCTAAGATGGCCGTAGTTTTTCGTTGAGGGGCTCGCCAGAATTCGCTCGGCCACTTCCTTTTGAATGGTCACCGTGATCGATTGGGGAGGTTGCTCATAGGCGAGAAGGTTCGAGATCAGGGGGGTGGCAATATTGTAAGGTAAATTGGCAACTAGCTTGAACTTTGCATCTCCGTGCAGGTGCGCTCTGACCGCCTCGAGTACTTCATTTGTGAGGTTATTTTTGTTTCGCAATACATCCTGCTGTAGCATCGTTACGTTTTTAAAATCGAGTAGTTCCTCACTCGCCAATTGATAGAGGTGCTGGTCGATCTCAACCGTTACAACGGCCGATACTTGTGTGGCGATCAGCGCGGTCAGCCCGCCGGTTCCTGTGCCAACTTCGAGAACAACGTCTTCTGCGGTCAGTCCCGCCGCGTCGACTAAAAGCTGCTGTAAGTTCATGTCGATGAGGAAATTCTGCCCGTGGCGACTTGCCGGTTGCAGACCCACCTCGCGAAAGCGACGGGTAAGGAACGAGATCGTTTGCCGATGCCGGTTTGGTTTGTTTTCATCGAGAGTCGACATAAATTAACGCTCTGAGCGAATAGATTTTTGGACATATTTTGCCAGGATGTCCGTTTCAATATTTACATTACCGCCGGGGGAAAGATCGCCTAAATTCGTATGGGTCAGAGTATGGGGGATCAGTTGAACCGTAAAGTGCTCCGACTGTACCTCGACCAGCGTCAGGCTAACTCCATCTACCGCGATCGAACCCTTCGAAATCATTTGTGTCGTTAATGCATAGGGAACTCGAAAGGAACAAATCGACCACTCTTGGTCATCCTCCCGCAGATGTAATTCACCCACGCCATCAATGTGTCCGGTGACGAAGTGTCCTCCGAGCAGATCTCCCACACAGAGTGAGCATTCGAGATTAACGCGGTCATCTGCGTTCCATCCACTGCACGTTGTGCAACTCAGCGTTTCTGGGCCCGCTTCAAATGTCAGGAGATCGTCCTCAATTTCGACAACCGTAAGACAGCACCCGTTGACGGCGATACTGTCACCCACAGAAACTGCCTGAGGGAGTTTGTAACTTTTAATCAAAATTCTTCGTCCTGAGCCAACATCCTCAGCACGGAAGATAGTGCCCGTCGTCTGAACCAATCCGGTAAACATAGATTATCTACAACACGGTTTGAAAGTTATTTAGAATATGGGTTCATCCAGACGGCGGTGGCGGTAAAATCGCTGCCAAATGTAATGGAAAGGAGGAATCACTACGAAACTGGCTGCCAGAACAGGAATGGCGTACCCGGGGAAAACCAGGATCGGCAAGATGCCGAAGATCAGGCCAACGAGGTGGGCAAAACTTTTCTGCCCCCGGACCCATTGATTCACAAGATGCGGATACGGGATGCGTGAAACCATCAGGAGTGAGACTAAGACAGCATACAACGGCAAAATCCACTGGACTAATTCATCGACCTTGGCGACGTCCTCCGACCCACTGCCGGTGGAGCGGAGCGTATAAAAAACCAAAGCAAACCCAGCGATCGCTGCGGCCGCAGCCGGCGTCGGTAAACCATTGAACCAGCTATGATCGTCCTCTTCCGTGGTCTCTACATTAAAGCGAGCCAAACGAAGGGCCGTACAACAGACATACACAGTGGCAATGATCCAGACCCAGTTTCGATGTTCATAACTGAACGAGGGACACATCTTTACCATCAGAAAGGCAGGGGCAGCACAGAAAGTGACAAGATCGCTTAAACTATCCCACTGTGCCCCACAATCGCTTGTTTGATTTGCGAATCGTGCGACGCGTCCATCAAGGGCATCAAAGAGCATCCCTAACACAATAAGCCAGCCGCAAAGGACAATATTTTGGGTTGGGTCGGATCGATCAATGATCCAGGGAACTTTGGGGATTTGGTGAAAGTTAATCTCATTCGTCACCGGTGTCTTGTCCGAAAGGGCCGTTGGAGCATCAATTCGCGAAGCGACCACAATGGCGTAAAACCCACAGACGAGGTTTGCCAGGGTGAACAACGTTGGGAAGATGGCAATCGTACGAATGCGACGCATTACAGCCTTTTCTGATTTGCTTTATCGTGGCGACAAACTGTCTGGCGTTTCCCCAGTATAGCAAGCGATGGGGGTCGTGCCCGCTCTTACCTTTTGGCCGACCTGAACCTTCAACGCGAGACCATTTTCCTGCGGCATCAGTAGTTCCGTCCGTGAACCCAATTTAATCATACCAAAAGATTCTCCCCGAGTGATAGTCTCACCGGGCCGCAAACCACATACGATGCGACGGGCAAATAGTCCGGCGATTTGCCGGACGGTAAAGCGTCGGTAGGGCGAGGTTGTTTCTTGAAGGCCAATCCACATATTTTCATTTTTGAGTGCACTCTCTGGGTTTCGCGCATCAAGGAAGAGTCCCGGTGCATACCGTAATTCAATGACCTGACTTTCGCACGGCGATCGATTGATGTGTACATTAAAAATGGAAAGGAAAATACTGATCCGAACCGAAGGACCACCAATAAATGGATCTTCGTCCAGGTAGGCAATTTCTACAATCTTTCCATCCGCTGGAGCGACGAGTAAACCGGGGCCAGTGGGGACGGTTCTCTGCGGATCACGGAAAAAAGAGAGTATCCAGAAAAAGAGGACCAGCGGTGGGATCGCAAGTGGCCAAAGTAAAAAATCGATCAGGAGTGGTGCCGCTGTAAGCGTTGCGAAGAGTCCTCCCATTATCAAGGACTCAGCGAGTCCCCAGCGGGCCAGCGGAATCCGATCCCGCCAGGCAAAAGGATCATCGACTCGGTTCCAATCGCACGTACACTGATTGCGACAATACTTCAGGTCGCGTGGATCCAGGATGGGGTGCGGGGCTCCATCGGTCGAACCGGTTCGCAACGCCGCCATTTTGGCAACATAAGCTTTGCGAAAGGTTTTTAAATACCAACGGCGGAATCGTCCCCACAAGAGTTCGAGACGATAACAAATACCACCTCCGGGTTGAATGCTTTGAATATGGCTCGGTAGTGGGACCACTTCAAGCGGAACTGGGGCATACTCGGTACTGCGCATGAGAACGCTCGGGACGGAAGTTAGAATGAAATGGAAGGGACTATCCTAACCCCTGAATATGCACATGAGAAGCGATGGAGACAACATCCGCAATGTCTTGGCCATTGCAAATCGGTCACTCCGCAGTTCACGTACTAGCGGTCGGCCTCCTGATCGGCCACAATGCTCCCTTTCCTCAGGTATTGGTGTTGAAACCACACCGCTGATCGGTCGGGTTCAGCGTGGAATACCATAGAGCAAATTTCATTTTTTAAAAAGAAACACTCAGGAGCGGAGCGATACGATGAGCACGATCAGTCAGGTG
>JAUWIQ010000178.1 GCA_030605285.1 Planctomycetota bacterium | reverse complement strand
TGGCAACTCGCTTGATCATCGGTTCAAGCTGCAGACGGTATGGCTCCGGCAAGGACGCAATGGCGGCCACCAGATTGCGGAGATCAGCGGGTAACTCCTCGGCTTTTTCAGCGACCATGGGCTGTACTTCACTCATTTTAAGTTTTTCTCCCAGTTTGCCATACTGCCAACTGCCAACTGCCTTACCGCACACTCCGTGCCAGCAGAACCAACGCCTCCTCCATCCTAACGTCCTAAGGCCAATCTTGGCAAGCATTTTGTCGTCTTTGGATAAATTCAAAGCTTCGAGTCTTGGGCCCTCATATTGCACTGGTAATTCGACACAAATCCTGTTACAAGGCCCGCTTACGCGTATCAAACTACTACTGGCACGCGCGTGGTTTTTTTACCACATCGTCAAGCCTTTGTTAAACGTGCATGTCGTTATCTTGCATCAAAACCGAACTTTTTCGGTCTCAGGTCCTAGATTGCGGACAGGCCCCGGTTTGGCAAGCTTTCACTTCCTGTGCCCTGGCGGTCGGATGCACCCTGGTCGCCGCGATCGCAACTGGCGAACCGGTGGTCGTCGACGATTTCGAGGGGCCGCGAATCCGCTGGCAGATTGGCCCCACCGACACCGCCTTCAAAATCCTCTCACACCAGCGCGTCCACTCTCCTGTACACAGTGGTTCGTGGTCTGAATTCATGCGCCTCGTTGGCCAGGGTGGTTCTTTCGTCTACGCCACTCTGGAAATTGGTCGTGCCCATGTCATTGATGAACTCGCTTTTTCCGTGTGGCTCCGTTCGGACCGACCCGGCTTGCAATTGGCGGCTCGTGTCGTCCTGCCGCGGACGCAAGACCCCAATACTGGGAAGCCAACTACGATACGGATCTATGGTGAGCAGTACCAGGATGTGGGCAGTTGGCAGCAGATCTCTTTAGACAGCATCATGCAGCGGGTCATGCGTCAGGCCCGCATCGTGCGAAGTGGAGATGGTATGGACATCGATCCCCGCGAAGCCTACATCGATCGCCTCTTGATCAATGTCTATGGCGGCCAGGGAACAACGAACGTATGGATCGACGATTTGGAAATCCGAGGATTCGTTGGGCAACAAATAGATTCAGCGATCACGGCGACCGGCAAACCGGGGCCAAGCCGTGAAACCTCCTCCTCAAAAAAGCGTTCGGTACAGTTTCGTGAATCCCAGCTGTCAGTTGATGGCAAACCCTTTTTCCCCCTGGTTGTGCAGTACCAGGGAGAGCCCTTTGCATTTTTGAAAAGTAAAGGATTCAACACAATCTGGCTGCCCGAGCCACCCACAGCGGATCAAAGAGTCCAGGCAAAAAAAAACGATCTCTGGATCCTCAGCCCACCTCTTCTGACCCCACTCGACATCGACACCAAGTCCGTGAAAAGTAAACCATTCGGCAAAAGGAACTCATACCCATACGTCCACAGCGGAGAACTTGCCGCGGGTGAACCGATACTGGCTTGGTTTGTTGGTCACCACTCTGACGAAGAACGGGCACTTTCCGTAAGTAAAGATCACGTCGCAGCGCAAGCAGCCAATCGATGGCTGCAAAGACCGAGCGTTGGGGGTGTCAGAAAAAAAATCGGGGACCAACCATTCGACATCACCCTGTTGCAAAGGGATTTGCTCGGCACGAGTCTGGAAATGGCAGACTATGCGGACTGGCTAGAAAAACATACCGGCGGCCGCAACGGGCGGGCAGTCTGTTGGAACACCCTCCCGACACAGCGTTCACGATCCGGTGTAGGGCCAAAGCCAACAGAAGAGTCCCCATCCTCGAAACTCGCTCCGGCCAGAGGGAGTCTGCCTTACACCCAATTACGCACCCTGGTGATGGAATCCTTGATGGCCGGTGCGCGGGGACTGGTTTTCCTCTCCGAATCGCCATTGAACGAAACGACACCCCAGGCAAAGCAACGTGCCACCGCACTGGAGTTAATCAATCTTGAACTCAGCCCGGTCCAATCGCTGCTTGCCAGTAGTCAAGTCCCGATACCTGTGCGTTGCCTTCCTGCCAACGTAGCAGCCACCTCGGTTCAGTTGGACCGAGTCCACCTCGTGTTATCCAACGTCCGGGCCAATGGAAGTCAGTATGTCGGAAAACCCCTACCGGACCAGACGGCAACTTTTGTTGTCCCCGGTATCCCCACATCAGCACGTGCTTTTGCACTAAGCCCTTTGGGACTCAAAACGATCCCACGGGAACGTATTGCAGGGGGCACACGTATCACGTTGCCCAGCGTAGACTGCACGAACATTCTACTACTGACCGGTGATCGGCAAATGATTAGTCGTACTTCGCAACGATTGACGAAATCCAAAAACCGGGCCACATCACTGTTTGCTGAAGTTGTGAGGGCCGAACTAGAGTCCTTGAAAAATATAAATCGACAACTACAGCCCTTGGTGCAAACCGCCGCAGTTGCTCGGCAACAGTCCCAGGCAGAAGATTTGCGGCAACGCGCGGACTACGCCCTGCGCGAGGGAAATAACCGCCGAGCTTACCCATTAGACCGTGCAGCGCAGCAGCACATCCATGCAGCGCAGCGGAGGCTCTGGAAGGATGCCGTCCAACAGCTAGGCCCGCCAACCCGTCTTTCCAGCTTGGCCCATTTCGAAACCCTACCGGAAGCCTACAAATGGACTCAATTTGCATCTCGGGCCCGTTTGAGTGAGAACCTTGTCTCTGCTGGTAAAATGGAAACTCCCGAACAGTTTCGCTCGGCTGGCTGGCGGGCCGTATTGCCCGACCAGCGAGAAGGAACAGCAACGGCCGAGATCACCAGCACCAAGCCACATGGTGGAAGAGCTTGTATGCAGATTCACTTGCGATGCCCGCCAAGGTCGTCGGCTTCGCAAGAAATCCCGTCGCTAACGGTTGTGAGTCCTGAGATAGCGGTGACCGCTGGTCACTTTTATGAAATCCGCGTCTGGGTACGTACCGAAACGCTGCATCAGGAGAAGCACCCTCCGCTGCTTGTCTTCGATTCGATCGGGGGTTTGAAGTTAGCAACGCGTATCCGGCAGGCACCCCACTGGGAGCCGATTACCGTTTACCGGCAGGCCAAACACAAGAGCCCCCTGACGGTCTCGATCTCACTTCAGGGCTCGGGCGATGTCTGGATTGACGATGTGACGGTGCGACAGCTCGACTCGCCAGCGCCTCCGTCGCAGCAGCGGGACGCCGTGCTTGCAAATCCCCGACCAGTCGACAAAAAGTAAAACCTAGCGACTGTCTTCCCTGGACTCTGTCTCCGAATCGGGCTCAATCACGTAGCTGTCGATGATTACATCCTGTGGCAAAGTTTCCTGTCCGTCGGCGTCTGCCTGTCGATCGAACGATCCGGATTCAAAACCTCGCATCAACCTTGCCTTGATTCGCTCCCGCAATCGCGCACGAATGGGTGGCACAAGGAATGAAAAACCGACCACGTCCGTGAGTACGCCCGGCGTAATTAAGAGCGCCCCCGCGACGAAAATCATCAGACCATCCAACAACGATGTGGTCGGCACCTGACCGCTCTGCAACTCCGCCTGCAGCCGCTGTCGCCATCCGAGTCCCTGTCGACGGGCAAGCATCGCGCCGACAATTCCGGTCACCAGTACCAGCACAAAGGTGAAGGTTAGAGAAGTCCTTGCGGCAATCTGCAGTAGAAGATAGAGCTCGGCCAACGGCACGAGCGTAAACAACAGCAGTAATTTCAGAAGCACACGCAATTCCTCCTGCGCACGAAAAAGCACGAGTCGCCTTCTGCATTATACAGGGTGGCTCGCGCTTGCAAACTTCCGTACCACACGGGTACTAGAGGATCTCTAACGTCATGTGTAGCAGACTCCGGGGGCGGTATTTGGGGCGGTATTCAAGGAGGATAAATTAACCTTGGGCCGCGACCCCTCCCGGTGGGAGATGAGCATCGTGGCCCAATCCAGATCAGAAACTTTCCCTGCCTTGCGGTGGATAATTTGATACTGTTGCTTGTCCGTAATGACCACATAGGGAAACCTTGTTGCGCCAAACAACGCGGCAATTTTTCGGCCCTGCTCGGTGGTCACGCTGATCCGGCAGAGGGTATAGGGGCTTAGCAAAATCGATTCCGTGAGCCGCGAAGAGTCGCTGATCTGCTGGAGCCGGGAGGACGATGCGGAAGGTTTTTCGAATACCACCAGCAGGGGTTTGCCCTCGCGCTGAGCGGTCCAATAAGCAGAGGCATAGTCACCTAGCCATTCTGCGGCGGGAGCCTGCGCGACGAAGAGACTGAGACAACAGGCAAAGAGGGTGCAATGGGCGGCAGCTTGGCGGGTGATCACCTTGTTGTTCTCCAAGTTTGCGGGCAGGGACCAGACCGTGGGAGCCAAAGGACACGCCTCGGGTCGATCGCCCCACAAGCGTGACGGCCTGGAGGTGGGCAGCTAGGCCATCTTCGTACCAAGAGGCGTAGTTTTGGGCAAGCGGGTTAAATACAAAAACTTTGCGGGCTACAAGCTGACAGGCCGCATGGTTTGCATCCGAATCGAGGATGCGCGGCCCTCAGCGAAGAGTGAAACAGAGAAAACGATGCATGTACATTTGTAGGTGCATTGCCTACGTCGGTTAAAATGGCGGCTCGGACAACCGCTTTAAAGCGCGGGAAACGTCGTTGCCTACAAGCGACCTAGCATCCTTGAGCGCACTGATTTGGGCGGAGTCAAAAGGCACCGCCGCATAGGGAGCGGGCGGCTCGCCAACAAGTCTTTGGACTATCCGCTCTGAGAGCTGCTTCACACCACCCGCTGCAAGCGCACTGCTCTCAACCCCCGTGGGTCGCAGCCCCCGCGGGGCACCGTCCAGATCACACTTGTTATGCACCCGCAGCGCAGCGGGCCAGCTTTGGACCAACCGATCTTCCACAGCGGACCATTGCCGCGAGGCATCGAAAACCAAGATCACGAGATCGGCCTCTTGCAAGACTGCGGTCGTCTCCTGCATACCTGCCAATTCGAGTGAATCGCTTGTCGACCCGAGACCCGCGGTATCGATCAATTCGATCGGCCAACCCTCCAGGGCGATGTTGGCGACAAGGGCATCACGTGTGGTTCCCGGCTGGTCGTAAACAATGGCCCGTTGATAGCCGACCAGGGCGTTGACCAAACTACTTTTACCGACATTGGCTCCACCGGCCAAAACCACCCGACAGCCGCAAACAAGGTGCAGCCCCAAGGGAGCGCTCGCCAACAGCCCCTCGAGGGCCGCACAGGCTGCCGACACCTCGTGCTGTCGCAACAGCAGGGAAACACCATCGATGGCAGCCCGCAGCGCACC
>JAUWIQ010000310.1 GCA_030605285.1 Planctomycetota bacterium | reverse complement strand
GGTGTTGGCGGCGATCAGGAGCGGTTTGCGAAACTCGATCGCTCGAAAGACGCCGCAGGTCAGATGCATGTCGAGGGCCGCCGAACCCCAAAACCAACCATCGTTGGTCTGACTCACCAGGACATCCGGCACACGATCTCCAAGCATTAAAAGCTGGCGACGAATCACATGAGGCAGCACCGTCTCGTAGCAAATATTGGGCGTGAGACGATATCCGGCCACATCGTAGCTCACCGCCTCTTCGCCGGGCGTGAGTCCGCCTACCAGCGGCGTGAACCCATAGAGTGAGGGAAAGGCATCCCCCAGGGGAATATACTCCCCAAAAATTACCAGATGCATCTTGTCGTAACGCCCCAAGACTTCTCCACCATCGCCTAAATAGACCGAACTGTTGTAGCTCTTCATCTGGCCCGCACCATAGTGTTGGCCAGTGACACCGATTAAGAGGCGGGGATGCGAACGATTGTCTGGCTCTCCGTTCGCCACCATGGCATGCACCAACTGGCCGAATTGACGTTGAGTCTGTTCCGCCAGCGCATAAAGTTGTGGCGGGAGTCTTTGCTCGGCCTCCAGGCGGCTCGCTTCTGCAGAATCCAACACAGACCAGCGGGCGGTTATTTCTGCCGGCAACCAGGCACCCTCATCAATCGTGATCAGTGGTATCGTACACATCGACTCCGGCCAGACCACCAGATCAAGATCGGGGTGCGATTTCAAAGCCTCTCTCGTCAACTGCAGATACTGCGTGTCGATCCGGCGATTCATTTCCACTGGATCAACATCAAACTGCGTATCAATACTGCCTTGAATCAAAGCAATCCGCGGCCCTGCTGGGCCCAGTTCGTGCTGCAAACGCAACTGGCCGTAGAGTACTGCTGCAAAGACCGCTAAGCCCGCTGGCAACAACGGCCAGATCTTGAGTCCCTCCCCGTTGTACGGTAATGCCCTGGCCAAACATGCGGCGACAAACATCACCAGAAAACTCACTCCATACGCGCCCACCAGATCACTGATTTGGATCACGGAGAGCCAGCGATGTTGCGTATGCCCTAATGCTGCCATTAAAAATCCGCTGAGCAGATGGGCACGGATGATCTCCAAACCGGTCCAGACGACCGGGGCTGCAAGGATTGGGGAAATCCGCAATCTGTGTATTGCCAACCTGCTGAGGCCAACAAAAAATACTACGTAAAAAGCCAAATAGGATGTCAACGCAATCCAGCCGAGGATTGCCATGGAGTGCGGTAGCATGATCCAATAAAAAGTCGCGCCAAAATAGACCCAGCCCACCCCATACAACGTCAGGTAAGGCCGCCACCCAGAGAGCCGGGTGAGACGCAGGATCAGGAGCCAACAAATCGGCGCAACCCAAGCTAAAAAACCCCAATCGACAGGGGGTACCGAGAGCCAAAGAAAAAACGCACCCAGCAGACCGAGCAGACCGGGCGACTCGTACCAACGCGTGGTGACTGGGCTGTTTTCAACAGGTTGTCCCTTGTCAGCAGACATCATCTGAATTGCGTTGGCGATGGTGGAAACCGATTTAACAGAGCCTAAGGGGGCGGGAGATTTGCCACCAGAGGAATTTTTTAGTCCAACGGATGGTAGAGAATCCGCTGCCCTGCCTCGTAATGCCCACCCCCTTCAGGAAAGATCGCCAGGGCATTGGCGTCGACCAACCCGCGGATATCTCCCGAGCCATGCCAGGCCACGGGCTCCAGAACGGCACCCGCTTCTGTCCAATCCAGCCGTGCCGGAGCGTAGGTGACCCGATCACCGCGGACTTCAAAAGGTCGAGCCAGTCGCGCCGAAGGCCTGGGGGCGATGGGCTCCCTCAGATCCTCTCCGCCAAGCCGCCTGAGTGCCGTACTCACAAAGAGCTGAAAGCAGACAAAACTACTCACCGGGTTACCGGGCAGGCCGAATACCAGGGTGGAACCGCCAGCCTCTCGGTCACCTTGCACCCTATCTGCAACACCGAACCACAGCGGCTTGCCCGGTTTTAAGTTGACCTTATGAAAAACCTGCCGCACCCCCAAATCCTCGAGTACCTCGGGAACTAAATCCAGGGTTCCCGCAGAGACACCTCCCGAAATCACTAGAACATCGGCCGAGAGGCCCTGCGCCATGACGGCCCGCAACGACTCCCGATCGTCGCGACCAATGCCCAAGTCCAGTACCTCAGCACTGACCTGTCTGGCGCAGGCGGCCAACATGGGGCCATTGCTGTTGCGAATTTTTCCGGGGCCGGGCAAAAACCCAATATCCACCAGTTCATCCCCCGTGGGCAAGAGGGCGACTTGGGGGCGGCCAAACACCCGTACATCGGTGCGGCCGACCTGGGCAAGCAGGGCAATCTCGGCGGGGCGTACCCGCTTTCCGCTCGGTAGCACCCGTTGGCCGCGATGCAGTGAGGTGGCCTGGGGCATGATATTTTGTCCGGCAACGACCTCACGCGTAGCAAAACGGGCAACTCCCCGTGAGAGGCCCGCCTCCCGCTGCCAGAGAACCTCTTCCAACATCACCACGGCATCGGCACCCTCGGGCACGTGGACGCCCGTCATCACACGTATCGTGCGTCCAGATTCCACGCGACAGGTCGGAATATTGCCCGCCGTCACTTCCTCCAGGATCTCAAGTTCGACATTGCCGCTACCCTCCTGAGCACGGATCGCCCTTGGACAAAAGTCGGTGGATCGCACGGCATAACCATCGACCAGCGACTGGTCATGTGGCGGGGCGTCGAGATCGCTAAAAATATCTTCCCAGAGCAAGTGGCCAAGTGATTTCTCGAGTGGCACGCTCTGCGCAGGCTTGGGCACAGCATATTGGATGACATGCTCCAGCGCCTGTTCAATCGAGATCATGCAACCGCTCCACGTTGGTTGAAGTTTTTATGCCGTACGGCAAGCTCGTCATACGGCAGCCGAAAGAAACTGGCTAAGTATTGTGCCACCATCCTCGGTCAGGAAGCTCTCCGGATGGAACTGCAACCCAAAGAGTGGATATTCGCGGTGCCGAATCCCCATGATCTCGCGCGAGGCATCGGGGGCAGTCGACCAGGCCGTCACCTCAAATTCTTCGCTCAGCGAGGCGGGATCAATAATCAGGCTGTGGTAGCGGGTGGCGGTAATCGGACTCGCTAAACCGCGAAATAGTCCACGCTGGTCGTGGTGAATCTGATCCGTTTTACCATGCATCAAACGCCCCGCGCGAACAATTTTTGCTCCGAACGCCTGGGCAATCGACTGGTGACCGAGACAGACTCCCAACAGCGGTATTTTTCCGGCCAGTGTGCGGGCCGCCTCAACCGAAATGCCTGCTTCGTTCGGCGTACAAGGTCCCGGCGAAATAATAACATGGCTCGGCGCCATCGCGAGCACATCCGTCACGGAGATCTTATCGTTCCGATGGACGACGATATCGAGACCCGGGTCATGCTCGCCAAGACGTTGCACCAGGTTGTAGGTAAAGGAATCGTAGTTGTCGATCAGCAAAATCATGGCTCAGTCCCCGACAACCGGACACACAGTGACACGCGATTATCACGCATCTGCAGACGCCCGCCAAGTCTGTATTTACTGCAATTCTACGATCTTATCCCTGTGGGAAACCGGGGGCTCATTAAAATCTCTGAGTGGGACATCCTCTGGAACAGTTCTCCGTAGCC